>DATHKA010000521.1:0-15531 GCA_035489615.1 Chryseolinea sp. | reverse complement strand
TCTGCTTCTTACGAACTCGTATACTGCCGGGCCTGTTTCCCGGTACGGTTTCAGGCGTTATGGGAATGTTGCGTACCAGGCCGGCAGCCCATAGCCCTTCCGATAGATCACGCAGGCGGCAACACGACCGGGTTCGGATAGGAACTCCGATTGCTAACTAGTATCTTTTGGCCCAGATAATTCCGTAGCATAGATGACCAAGGCCCCCATTAGATTCGGGAATTCACAACGTGACTTTGTGCTTGTTCTCAACAAACGTGTAAACGAATACTTCCGCATAAACAACATCGAACGGCATGCCAACACCGAGATGATCGTGAAGACGGTGGTTATGTTCTCCCTTTACTTCGTTCCGTATGCATTAATCATTTCAAATGCCGTTAACAATTTGTTGGCCCTGCTTGGCCTGGCGCTTGTTATGGGCCTAGGGCTGGCGGGCATCGGACTTTCGGTAATGCACGACGCCAATCACGGTGCGTATTCCAAAAAGAAATGGCTGAATGATCTCATTGGTTATTCGCTGAATTTGCTGGGCGCAACCTCTTTTAACTGGAAGTTGCAACACAACGTGCTGCATCATTCATACACGAACATCCATGAAGAGGATGAAGATATCAGTCCGCGCGGCGCACTCAGGCTGTCTCCTGAATCAGCATGGAAACCTATGCATAAGTATCAGCACATGTATGCGTGGTTTCTGTATGGACTGATGACCGTTGCGTGGGTGACCGTGAAAGATTTTTCGCGATTGACCAAGTATCAGCGGGACGGATTTCTGCAGGCACAGAAATCCAATCTCGCAGCACAGTGGGCAATTCTTATCGCAACGAAAGTGATTTACATTGGCTATGCCTTTGTTATTCCGGTTTTAGTCACGCCTTTGCTTTGGTGGCAGGTGTTGGTCGGTATGCTTATTATGCACTACGTGGCGGGCTTTATGCTGGCGATTATTTTTCAGCCGGCTCACGTAGTTGAAGGAACTGAGTATCCCTCACCGGATGAACAAATGAGTCTCGAGCACAACTGGACAGTGCACCAATTGATGACCACAACCAACTTTGGAAATCGAAGCCGTTGGTTTTCGTGGTATGTAGGCGGGTTGAATTTTCAGATCGAGCACCACCTGTTTCCGCACGTGTGTCATGTCCACTATCGAAAAATCGCCGGCATCGTCCAGGCCACAGCCCTGGAATACGGTCTTCCATACAAAAGCTATGGAACTTTTGTTTCGGCGCTGACGGGACATGCGCGCATGTTGAAATATTTAGGTCGTCGGAACTAGCAAAATCTGCTGCCGAAAAAAGCCGCCGAACAAATCTCGCCGGGAGTCCAAAATCGACAGATTTATTTGTGATCTTTAAGAGAACCCACAAATAAATCTTATCGGCCATGAAACGCTCTTTCTTACTTCCGCTGTTGCTCGTCTGCGCCTGTAACCCTCAACCATCAACGAAGCCCGGAGGCCTTGTCAATGAAGAGCAAACCCGTAAGGTGCTGGAGCACCATTGGGTAGCTTTCCAGGCAAATGATCTCGAAGCAACCATGGCTGACTACACAGAAGAATCGATTCTCGTAACACCAGACAAGACCTATCACGGACTCACGGAAATACGCGCCAATTTCGTTGCAGCGTTCGGTGCATTTCCTAAAGGCACAGCCAGCCTCAAGCTCAACAAAAGCATCGTAACCAAAGACATTGGTTATATTCTTTGGGAGGCTGTCGCGCCAACATTCAATCTGACATTTGCTACGGATACCTTTATTATCCAGGATGGCAAGATCGTCCGCCAGACCTATGCCGGTGTGGCAGCCGCCAAGTGACGGGAGATCAGAACCCTTGTTTGGTTTCGGCGAATCCAGCCGGAATTGCGAAATCCGCTGCAGAGAGCGACTGTTTTTTGATCTCAGTGGCTTCCATCACCATGTTTCCCTGTGGCATTTTCATTTCGACCTTGAGGGGAACACCGTCGATCTCCGCGTACCACATGCTTTGACCGGAGTTACCCATGCGGTGCTTTGCCATGCTCTTGAAATCTATCCCGGGGATGTCCTTTGTTGCCCAAAAGATTTGCTGCATCGAGGTGCCTTTCTCCGATTTCACATCGGCGATATACTTCGTGCAGGTATAGTTTAGAATCCTCGTGGTTTCGCTCGTCTTGGTGATTTTTACGTCAAGGTCCTTTTTGTCCTGCGTAGCATTATTCGCCACGGGAGAGTAAGTTTTGGAAGACCGGTTGATTACATAGGCCTTATCTTCACTGCTCAGGTACAGAAACTCCATGTTCGCCATCATACCACCGTCCATGGTAGTGAGCATATTTTTATTCTTGAATTTTGCCGTGTAGCCCTTTGGCATGAGCGAATTAATGTCGCCACCCTGGGCCATTTTCAGCGCAGCTTCAATCTGCGCCTTCATTTGCGGATTGGACTCCAACATCTGCTTGAATTGCGGGTCCTCCATCTTCGCCTGCAGCTCCTTCATTTGCGCCTGTGCGGCCGGGTCATTTGCTTTTTTCTGCGCCTCCTCCATTTGTGCTTTTACTTTGGGATCAGTGATTTCGGAAGTGATCTTCCAGGTCATAATTCCTTCAAAGTCCTGGGCGGAAAGGAGGGTTACACAAAAGAAAAGTGCGAGTGTCAACAGATTTTTCATGGATTTTATATTCTTGCGCTATTAAGGTGCTTTGCAGACTTTATAATTTGCCTATTATCTCACGTGCATGTCCAAATTGTCCACCGATGTTATTCGGTGTGGGCAACGTACGAGTCTTGCACAGTTCGTGCCAAACTGCCGCTTCTCTCGAGTCTGCCTTTGTAACGAATGTAGCTAAATACGCAACAATGGTGCAATAGGTTGTACGGCAATAACTTTAGGTCCCTTTCGCTTTTTGCAACTCCAATTTTACCTATATTCATTGTGTTATTCCCATCTTCCATTTCTAACCGTTCGCCCATGAAGTGCTCATTCGATGCAGCTAGTGGCCTTACGCATTCCTCCCCAAGGGCATTTCTTGTGACGACTAAACCTTACGCACATGAAAATCTACGACGAAAAGCACCTGAAGAACATTGTTCTGTTAGGAGCGCCCAAGGCCGGCAAGACCCTGCTGGCCGAAGACATGGTATTTGAAGCTGGCATTACTCACCGACGGGGTACGATCGAAGGTAAGAACACGGTGTCGGACTTTCACGAGATTGAACAAGAACGGGGAAATTCAGTATTCGCCTCGTCGATGCACACGGAATGGCGTGACTACAAGATCAATATCATTGACACGCCAGGATTTGATGACTTCATTGGAGAAATGGTTTCGGCTGCGCGCGTGGCCGATACCTGCGTAATTGTAATCAACGCGCAGTACGGTGTGGAGGTCGGCACCGAACTCATCTGGGATTACATCGACCGCATGCAGAAACCTGTAATCTTCGCGATCAATCAGGTAGATCATCCCAAGGCGGATTTCGATGCTGCCCTGAGCCAGGTCAAGGACCGTTTCGGAAAGGCCGCTGTTCAAATGCAATATCCGGTCAGCCAGGGAGAATCGTTTAACGCCATCATCGATTTACTAAAGATGGTAATGTATCGCTTCCCGGCGGAAGGAGGCAGACCGGAGAAGTTGCCCATACCCGAGGCAGAAAAAGCGAAAGCCATAGCGTTGCACAATGAGCTGGTGGAGCGCGCCGCAGAGAATCATGAAGGTCTCATGGAAAAGTACTTCGACAAGGGAACGCTCGATGAAGACGAGATGCGGGAAGGTCTCATGCTGGGTATGATCCATCACGACATATTCCCTGTATTCGCGGTGTCGGCCAAGAAGAACATGGGCAGCGGACGGATGATGGGCTTCATTGACAATGTTGCGCCCTCTCCGCTCGAAGCAAAGCCTGAACACACGGTTGATGACAAAGAAATTTCATTCGATCTGGATCAGCCCGCCGTGGCCTTTGTTTTCAAGACGCACCTGGAGCCTAACCTGGGTAAGCTCACTTTCTTCAAAGTGATCAGCGGCGAAATAACAACGGCATCAGAATTAATAAATAGTCAAACCGGAGCAGCGGAGCGTTTCCATCAGCTGTTCATCATGGATGGCAAGGCACGCAATCCGGTAGAGCGACTTGTGGCCGGCGACATCGGCGCAACGCTGAAGCTACGGGACACTTACACGAATCAAACGCTGCATGCCCGCGGGCACGATGTCACGATTAAACCAATTGAATACCCGGAGGCGCGCATCCGGACCGCCGTTACGGCACGCAGCAAGAAAGACGACGAGCGTATAGGCGAGGTGTTGCAGAAAATCCATCAGGAGGATCCGACATTAGAGATTGAATTCTCACCGGAGGGAAAACAGTTGCTCATCAGAGGGCAGGGCGAATTGCACCTCGCTGTTTGCAAGTGGCTGCTTGAAAACGTATACAAGCTGCCGGTGGACTTCGCGACGCCGCGCATTGCCTATCGCGAAACTATCCGCAAAGGCGCGAACGCTACGTATCGTCACAAAAAACAGTCGGGCGGTGCCGGGCAATTCGCAGAAGTGCACATGAAAGTCGAGGCCTTTGCCGACGGCATGCCGGAGCCCAAAGAATTCAACGTCCGAGGCAAGGAAGTCATCGACCTTCCCTGGGGCGGCAAGCTCGTTTTTTACAACTGCATCGTGGGTGGTGTGATTGACGCCCGCTTCATACCTTCTATTCTTAAGGGAGTGATGGAAAAGATGGAAGAAGGACCCATCACCGGATCGCGCGTGCGGGATGTTCGCGTGATGGTTTACGATGGGAAAATGCATCCCGTGGATTCGAACGATATATCCTTCAAGATCGCGGGAATGATGGCGTTCCGGGAAGCATTCATGAAATCTGAGCCACAATTACTGGAGCCCATTTACGACCTGGAAGTGCTGGTGCCGGAGGATGTCATGGGTGAAGTAATGGGTGACCTGCAGACCCGTCGTACCCTTATCATGGGCATGGATAACCGCGACAACTACCAGGTAATCAAAGCAAGAACTCCGTTAGCCATGCTGGATCGGTATTCGACAACCCTTAGATCGCTGTCCCAGGGTCGCGCACGGTTCACGCAGCATTTCTCAGACTATGCATCAGTTCCCGCAGACGTTCAGCAAAAGTTGTCGAAAAACGTTCAGCTGGCAGAAGCTGTTTAACCTTCTATCTCTGACACACGAACACACGGGACTACAGGGCAGAAACAAGTGCTGGAATTTCTGCCCTGTTTCATTTTTTTGGATAACGCTGGCACCCAATGGTACCCGAATTACCGAGTGATTTGGGGGCAAAATCACCGAAAAAAGAAATTCGAAGCCGCGGCGGGAAAAAAACTAAACCAACTTTCGTAAACGATTGTTAAAATGATGAGTTTTTATAGTTTTGTCAAAACCCAACCGCCTTGTGAAGAACGCGATCGTCATCATTCCTACCTACAAGGAGCGCGAGAACATTCGGGCGATTGTCGACACTGTTTTCGGTCTTCCTAAAGATTTCCACATTCTCATTGTCGACGACAACTCTCCGGACGGAACCCCCGAAATCGTTGAACAAATGCAGCAAGAGTATAACACCGACGAGGTGAGACTGCATATGGTGAGACGGAAAGGAAAACTGGGGCTGGGCACGGCTTACATCGCAGGGTTCAAGTACGCAATTGAAAAGGGCTACGACTACATCCTCGAGATGGACGCTGACTTTTCACACGATCCGAAGGATCTCGTGAACCTGTATCTCAGTTGTTCAGAACGCGGCAGCGACGTTGCCATAGGCTCCCGCTATGCCACCGGTGTTAATGTTGTAAACTGGCCCATCGGGCGCGTGCTGCTCTCCTATTTTGCCAGCAGCTACGTTCGTCTTATCACCAGCATGCCCATCCGCGATACTACCGCCGGATTTCTTTGCTATCGCAGGCACGTACTGGAAACGATTCCGCTAGACAAAGTGCGATTTGTTGGTTATGCTTTTCAAATCGAAATGAAATTCCTTGCCTGGAAGCTCGGGTTCAAGCTCACGGAAGTTCCGATAATCTTTACGGAACGTACCCGCGGCGAATCCAAAATGTCGGCAGGCATCTTCAAGGAGGCCTTCTTCGGAGTACTTCAAATGACTATCCAAAGCTGGTTTAAGAAATTTGTTCCTTTCGGACAGTCAACACAGGCCAAAGAGCAAGTCTTGAGTCCTGAGTCCTGAGTCTTGAATCCTGAGGAGTTACTAGTATACTTAGTACACTTGTAACTCCTCACGACCAAGGACTAAGGACTAAAGACTAAAGACTAGTTTGTTATTCCTGGTATCCCACGAAAGAAATCGGACCGACGTGTGACTTTACGAGCTCGAGATCCGGCTCGGATATTTCCACTTCATATCCATCCTCTTTCAGCATGTTCAAAATATCGTCGGCGGCTTCGCGCTGCTTGTAGATATGATAGTCTTCGCGCGCGAACACTGGGTAGCGGCCAAGTTTTTGCTCGCGATCTACGAAGTTGAAACCGCAAAGAAAGAGTCTGCTGTCCTTGTGCTGAATGCGGTAGAGCGGCATCTGCGGATACTGCTGCAACCATTCGACAATCTCCTCGCGTGTTCCCTGAATAATCTCTGTTAACTTGAAAATCTTCAGAACTTCGCCCTGGTTGGGTTTATCCAACATTCTCAGGTCGAAATTGTGAACGTAAGACGACAAGCCAACACATCCGCACAATACCATAAGGGGGTTCTGCGCGTCACCGTGTAAACGAACATCCAGATTCTTGGCATTAAAAAACGCCTGCAATCGACGGTTTCTCTTCTGAATAGTACTGGTAAGGTCCGGTCGGACCGGATTCTTGAATTTTAGCTGCATAACTTTTTCTTTTCGGATCGGGTGGGCTCCCTGATTTAAGCAAAAATAAAAAATTATTCGAGTTCACCATGTAACGGTTCAGTCAAAACGAATCGACTTGATCGGATTGATCCGAGAGATTACCATCGTGGGCACGAGTAATACCAGCGTCACCACAGCGAAGGTAACCAGGTTGAGCACAAACACAACATCCCAATGCCACCCAATGGGAACGTAGCTCATATAGTAGTCGTGTGGATTAAGCTTTATGAGCTGGAATTTCCATTGGATAAAACAGGCCGCGAGGCCGAGTATATTACCCAGCAACAGGCCCTTAAAAATCAGATTCACGCCGTTGAATACGAATATCGACCGAATAAAACCATTCCGGGCGCCCATCGCCTTCAGTATACCGATCATCTGCGTGCGCTCCATCACGAGGATGAGAACGATTGAAATCATATTCACACATACCACGATGAGGATAATCGCCAGTAAGATATTCACCTGCCTGCTCACCAGGTTGAGCCATTCGAATACCTGCATGAACTTATCCCGCACCAGCTCGATGGACAGATCGAAATCCATCGAATCCCCTATTTCTTCCTGCGCAGCCTCCGCCTGCGCCTCCTGGTCAACGAACACCTCGAGTCCTCCGGCAATGCTATCCGACCAGTCATTCAAGCGTTGTATCATCCGGATGTCGCTGATAATGAAACGGCCGTCGAAGTACTCCGACAAATTAGTTTCGTAGATGCCAGTAATCTTCAAACGTCTGAAACGCGGCGGGTTTTGAAAGAAATGAATGACCAGATCGTCCCCAACTTTTGCGTCCAGTTTATCGGCTATCGTTCGGCTCACGACCACCTGCCCGGCATACGCTGAGTCCGGGAAGTCAATAAAGCGCCCTTCTATCATGTTTACACCAAAAGCCTTCGTGTCAAATCGCGGACCCACACCTTTCACAAAAACACCCAACACTTCGTCGGTCGATGTCTTGATCAGTCCCCCCTTGTGCGCGTACTCCTGGACGTGTGTAACGTAAGGGAATTGTTTCGGATCATCGTACACTTTGACGTGGAAGTTCATGCCCTGTTCTTCCATGGCGTTGCTCATCGTGAACTTGGTGATTAACAAATGACCCGTGAAACCATAAATCTTATTCTTGACGGTTTCCTGAAAGCCCAGCATGACGAGAAATGAAACAATACAAGCGGCAAGCCCGATGCCGATGCTGGCAACAGCGATTCTGTGTATGGCTGCGGAGAATCCACGCGTTTGCTCTTTGGTGATTCTCCGTGATATGAAGTAGGACAGGTTCAATGCTTATTGCTAACTTAAGCGCCAAAATGCTAAGATAAGAGAATACGGCAAGATTCGACAAACGATTGTCACCTCAACAACTTATGGACCGGTTCCCATACCTGTATAACAGCTTTCCCGATAAGGACAAATTCTCTGTTGGGCATTTCGGACGACGGGCAGGCAGTAAGGCCCTTGCCGGACAGATCCGGTCAGGCATGGCGGACGATCCGATTCGCGCTTCCTGGCAGGCAGACCCCGGGTTGTACAAGACGATGCGCAAAAAATATCTGCTCTACGAGTAATGAAAAAAGCGGACAAAGTAGCCGACATATTATCCATCCTCAACGAGCACTTTCCGAAACCCGAGGTGCCGTTGCATCACAAGGATGCTTATACCCTTCTCATCTCCGTGTTGCTTTCTGCACAATGCACCGACGAACGCGTAAACAAAACAACACCTTCACTGTTCAAGCTTGCCGACAATCCATACGATATGGTAAAGATGACCGCGGATGAGATCCGGGAGATTATCAAATCCTGCGGGCTTTCACCCATGAAATCGAAAGGCATCTATGGATTGTCGAAAATTATTATTGACAAATATGGCGGTGAGGTTCCCAACACGTTCGAAGCGCTCGAGTCGCTGCCAGCTGTAGGACACAAGACCGCTTCGGTGGTGATGACACAGTGGTTTGGTATGCCCGCATTTCCTGTTGACACGCACATTCATCGACTGGCGTATCGATGGGGTTTGAGCAACGGCAAGAGCGTGGAACAGACCGAGCGTGATCTGAAGCGATTGATTCCGGAGAAATTATGGAACAAGGTTCACTTACAAATCATCTACTTCGGAAGAAAATATTGTCCTGCGCGGGGGCATGTTTGGACGGAATGTCCGATTTGTTCGAAGTACCTGCGCAAGGACCTTCGCGATTGACCACTGCAGCGCCGGCCCGCGGTAAGTATCAATCAATGAATCTGCAATAATCAGGTATTATCGTACAGGGGTACATTCAACTGATCAGCCCACACCTTTGCATGGCGCATCAATTTATCTTTATCCTTGAACTTCTTAAGTTGGACGGTTTCCTCGTCGCTGAATTTCAGGAATGCGCTGAACTCTGAATAGACAAACTCGGCCGTCTTGCCGGTCCGATAAGCGCTCATTCGCTGGCGCACTTTATTTTTATTGACGTATATCTTTTCGATCTCATCGAACGGAAGCCATTCGCCTGTCTTCATAAAGAATAACGCTGTGTATTCCCGGTAACGTTTCCCTGCAAGGTCAATCTCAGTGCCTTCGTTGCTCGTGAAGATAAACAGCGATCCAAAGACCAGGAGCAAAGCAATCAAGGGGCTGTGCAAACCAAGTACAAGCGCAGCAAGAATTGCGAGTCCCGCCAGGAAATGAAAGGCCCAGGGCATTAGACTCCCAAATCGAACGTCGATAACTCTTGGGTTGGATGCAGTCATGGGTAACGAGCGCGTTTTAAAAAACTATCGTCTTCAGCTGTTCGTAAATATATATACGAAATACGGCTCTGGTGTGACCTGAAATATCGTGCTTAAATCGCTTATTTCGCACTTGTATGAACGAGTTGCGAATCGTCTTTATGGGAACGCCTGAGTTTGCCGTTTCCAGTCTGGAAACTCTCGTCGAGCATGGCTACAAGGTAGTGGCCGTGGTCACGGCCCCCGACAAGCCTCAGGGACGCGGTCAGAAGATCGAGGTTTCCCCCGTGAAGGTGAGTGCCCTGAAGCACAACCTGCCAGTATTACAACCGGCGAATCTGAAGGCGCCGGAATTTATAGACGACCTGCGCTCGTTCAACGCCAACCTCCAGATTGTCGTAGCGTTCCGCATGCTGCCGGAGGTGGTCTGGTCCATGCCGGAGGTGGGTACTTTTAATCTTCACGCATCGCTGTTGCCCCAGTATCGCGGCGCCGCACCCATCCATTGGGCGGTGATTAACGGCGAAAAAGAAACGGGTGTCACGACGTTCTTTCTCAAGCACGAGATCGATACGGGCAGCATCATCTTTCAGGATCGCGAACCTATCGACGACGGCGATACCGTCGGTAGTTTGTATGGCCGCCTTATGACGAAGGGCGCCGCACTGGTATTGAGAACTGTAGCGGCAATCGAAGCTGGAAATGCTCCCGTCTTGCCTCAGCAGGAATCGGGGCCGCTGAAACACGCGCCAAAAATCTTTCGTGAAACCTGCGAAATAAAATGGGATCGCCCCGCACATGACATTCGGAACTTTATCCGCGGACTGAATCCCTTTCCCACGGCATGGACTACCCTTCAGGGGAAGTCGTATAAGATCCTGCGTGCCCGGGAAGAACCCGGCGGTAACGGTGTGCCTGGAACGGTTGACACAGATGATCGAACGTTTCTGCGCGTGCGTGCGACCGACGGTTGGGTCGTGATCGAAGAGTTACAACCCGAGGGAAAGCGAAAAATGAACGTGCAGGATTTTTTCAGGGGAAACAAGTTGTGACTATTTTGTGCCGCGTAATACGGTTGTTTGATGGTCGTAACCGGCTTAACAATCTGCGCCTTTAGACTATGATCATATCTCTCATTGCCGCCCGTAGCCGGAATGGCGTAATCGGCAGGAACAATGACCTGCCTTGGCGACTGCCAGACGACATGAAGTATTTTATGACGACCACACGTGGTCATCATGCGATCATGGGAAGAAAAAATTACGATTCGCTACCCGATGCCTACAAGCCCTTGCCCAACAGAACCAATATTGTCGTGACGCGTCAGCAGGACTTTCAAGCGCCCGGTTGTGTTGTGGTGCATTCCCTTGATCACGCGTTGGAAATAGCGAGCGATAGTGGGGAGGCAGAAACTTTTGTGATCGGAGGCGCCGAAATCTACACCCTGGCTATGGCACAGGCGCGCCGGCTTTATCTCACTGAGATTGACGCGGAGGTGCAGGGTGACACCTATTTTCCCCCGTTCGATGTGGCGAATTGGCAGGAGGTGTCACGGAAACATCACGACGCCGATGACAGACACGCATACTCATTTGATTTTGTCATTTACGAGCGAATTGTCTGACGCGCACCGAGCAAATAGTATCAGTCAACAAATAAAAACTTATGGCGAGCCTTTCAAACAAAGTGATATGGATCACCGGTGCCTCTTCGGGCATAGGGGAAGCGTTGGCGGTAGCGCTGAGCAGAAAGGGCGCGCGTTTGATTTTGTCAGCGCGACGCACAGATGAACTGGAGCGCGTGCGACAGGTGTGTGCACCGGCCGAGGTGCAACTTGTTCCCCTTGATCTGACGTTGGCGGATACCCTCGACGATGCGACGCGTGCTGCATTGGCCTGTTTTGGACACATCGATACCCTCGTCAACAACGGTGGGATCAGCCAACGGAGCTTTGTTCAGGAGACTGACATGA
Organism: Chryseolinea sp.; assembly: GCA_035489615.1. Classification (GTDB taxonomy): domain Bacteria; phylum Bacteroidota; class Bacteroidia; order Cytophagales; family Cyclobacteriaceae; genus Chryseolinea. The sequence continues at coordinate 3,979 of DATHKA010000521.1, read as the reverse complement.
ATGTATATCGCCGCATCATGGAAGTAAACTTCTTCGGCGGCATCGCCCTAACGCACAATCTCATGTCACATTTTGTGTCGCGCAACCAGGGACGATTTGTAGTGATCAGCAGTGTGGCGGGAAAATACGGCGCACCGTTCCGTTCGGGATATGCCGCCTCTAAACACGCCCTTCATGGATTCTATGACGCGTTGCGCGCCGAATACTGGAAGAGCAACATTAAGGTAACGATGGTCTGTCCCGGTATTATCAGGACGCCGATATCCTTTTCGGCGTTGAAGGGTGATGGTACTATGAATAACAAGATGGACGACCTTCAATCGAAGGGGATGCCCGTCGAGAAGTGTGCGGCCGCCATCGTACGCGCCATGGAAGCCGAACGCGAAGAAGTGTACATTGGCGGTAAGGAAATTATTTTAATCTACGTCAAGCGTTTCTTTCCTTCGCTCTTCTCAAAAATCATCCGCAAGGTGGTGGTTCGCTAGCACACAGAAATATAAATTCATGCAGGCCATGCCAAAGCGCGTAGTCTTCCTTTGCTATCACGGCATCGGCCACATCAACCCTTGCTTTCCGCTCGCGCGTATTCTGGAACAGCAAGGTCACGCTGTAACGATTGCCACCGTTGCGCACTTCAACGGATACGTTACACGCGCTGGATTCACGCACTATGCCCTGAAAAGCGTCCCTTTCGGATTGGGATTCGAGTCCTGGGTAAATACGGAACGAAACGCGCGTTTTCTATACTGGGCCAATTTGCGTGATCGTTACCACGACCAGTTGTATCGCGAACGGGAGGACGATCTGATGTTGCTCTTAAACGATGTCAAACCCGATGTCATTTTAATGGATGCCACCCAGGCGACCGATTTCATCGTTCTTTATCCGATCATGAAACAGCGAGGAATATCGCACGCGATGTTTCATGCTATGTTTCCGACACACGTTCTTCCGGGACGTCCACCAGCTAACAGCCTTGTCGTTCCAGGCAATCCCAATCAAGAGAGAGCCGCACTGGCGAAGATGCAACGCCGTCTGAATCGTTCTGACCTTAAACAACGACTGTTGTATTTTGGAATGAGTGATCGTTACCTCATTAATCGCCGTTTGCATCAAAACCACGTGCCGCTTCGTTTCCAACTCACGATCCCCTCCCTTTTTGACTTTCAGGTTGACCATGTACCGGCTTTCATCCTCGCGCCGAGGAAGTTTGACTATCCGGATTTCGATGCTCCCACGAATCATCATTACATCGGGTTCATCGCCTATGATTTCCCCATTTCAAAGGAAGCACGATGGTCTCAGGCAAAGACTGCCATACGCGATCGCCGGGCAGCGGGATCACGGTTGGTCTACTGTTCTTTTGGCACGATTGGTACCCGTGATGAAAAGAGGATCGATGCCTTCCTCATCCGTCTTGCCGATGCCATCACGGAGGCGGGGAATCTGCTCGTGATCTCCATGGCTAAAGAACGAATGGCGCCTGTTGGCCTCGAAAGAGACAACGTGTGGGTTTTTCCGACCGTTCCGCAGACTGAAGTGCTTCGCTGCAGCGACGTCTTTGTGACGCACGGCGGGTTGAGTTCGATCAAGGAAGCGATTGACGCCGCAGTGCCGATGCTGATGGTTCCTGTACACCATCAGTTCGACCCTCCTGGTAATGCCGCGCGTGTTCAGTTCCACGGCATGGGTTTACTCGGGGACATTCACGACCATACCGATCAACTCAAAGGTCAGCTAGAAGCCCTGCTGAATAATTCCAAATTCCGATCCAATATTGAGATGATTCGGGAGACAAATAAGCACAATCCACAACAACGGTTTCTTGAGCTGTTTGATTCTCTGGTAGCCGATGGGCCTCATGCTGTGCATTCACTTTAACTGAACATGAATATGATCGTCATGTCGCACGGCCTGACACCTCTGAAATCATATTTACCGCTTGTCGGTCCGAGACGAGTCTTTCAGTGCGGTTCTGCCTGCCACATGGTCATAAATGATGCGCGACACGTTTGCCATTGCCTCTACTCCTGCATCGCGATCCGTGAGTTTCCGCGATAGCAGAATGAGGACATAACGACGTCCGTCCGGCAGTACAACGACGGCGCAGTCGTGTTCAAGCCCGGTAATCCAGCCGCGTTTATCGGCCACTCTCACGTCGGCCGGTAATTTTGCAGGAATGATTTCGCGGAAGTGCTGATCAAACAGGATGTTCATCATCGCAGCCGACGCCTCAGCGCTCACCGCCTCGCCTTGTGCCATCTTCTTCATGATGAGCAATTGATCGTACGCGGTAATGGAGTTGTTCAATCCCTTTTCGAACGCCTTTTTGTCTTCGACTCCCCTCAGCACCTCCATGTCTTTTGCACCCAGTGCGCGCATCGTGGCAGTCACATTCACAGCACCTACCCGCTCAATTACCAGGTTCGTTGCCAGATTGCTGCTGTGTATAATCATATCATACAACAGGCTGTAAAGCGTGCGCTTTTGCCCAATCTGCGTGTAAATTTCTTTGTCGCTGTCGTCGCCGACGTCAAGGCTATAGGGACTCGCGTCAACAATACTACTGAACCTATTTTTTATCAGTATGGAATCGTCCAGATTCAGCTTCCCCTCTCCGACCTGTTTGTATACTTCGATCATGACAGGCGTCTTCATCGTGCTGGCCGCGTGAAACCGCTCGCCTGAATTAATCAGGACCTGTTCCCCTGTTGCCAAGTCTTCGAAGGCGACGGCAAATTCACCATCGACCGACGACAATTCCTTTTCTATCCGTGTTTGTAGCGAGTCCCGGGATCTGCAGCGCTGCATGAGAATGCCTCCAACCAGACAAATGACGAAAATGGACGACCGAAACATGCTGGGGTTAGGCATAAACTTCTGGGAATACTCATTCAAATATATAAATTGATCAAAGGAAATACACCTCTCCCACTGACGCAGGTTCGGTTGTTGGGTTAACGAGCGGACTTTAACCGTGATTGGAATTTATTTACCCGAGTAAACAAATTGACATATGAAACGTCGCAGATTTTTACATACTGGTCTCTGGGGGCTGGGGGGCGCGATGACGATCGCGTATGGATGCAAAAGTCCTGATAAGCCAACAGAAGGACCCGCTGCCGTGACCGACGCCTTTACCCTGGAAGAAGCCGATATCAGGTCGCTGCAACAACGCATGAAGAGCGGTGAGCTCACCTCGCGGAAGATATGCGAACAGTATCTGGCCCGTATTCGGGATACCGATCAGAACGGTCCTTCGCTAAACGCCATAATCGAGCTAAATCCCGATGCGTTGTCCATCGCCGACGAACGCGATCAGGAATGGGCCGCAGGACAAATAAGGGGTCCGTTGCACGGAATCCCAATACTGGTAAAGGACAACATTGATACGGGCGATAAGATGATGACTACCGCCGGTGCGTTAGCCCTCGAAGGCAATGTGGCGACGAAAGACGCGTTCATCATCGCGCAGCTACGGAAGGCCGGGGCAGTGGTGTTAGGCAAGACGAACCTGAGTGAATGGGCTAACTTCCGCGACGAACGTTCCAGCAGCGGATGGAGCAGCCGTGGCGGACAGACGAAGAACCCCTATGTGCTGGACCGAAATCCTTGCGGCTCCAGTTCAGGCTCGGGAACTGCGGTAGCTGCAAATCTATGTGCGGCCGCTATCGGTACTGAAACCAACGGATCAATTGCCTGCCCCTCCTCCATCAACGGGATCGTCGGCATCAAGCCAACGGTTGGGCTATTGAGCAGGAGCGGAATCATCCCCATTTCACACACGCAGGATACCGCGGGCCCAATGGCACGCACGGTTACGGACGCAGCCATCCTGCTCAGTGCACTCACCGGAATCGATCCGGCGGACCCTGCCACCCGCGAAAGTGACGGCCACATCCTGCCCGATTATTCCGCAGCCCTTAACGCCGAGGCATTAAAAGGCAAGCGGCTGGGTTTTGATAAATCCGTATTCGGA
>DATHKA010000520.1:0-8187 GCA_035489615.1 Chryseolinea sp. | reverse complement strand
AAAGCTGGCTGTACGTGACGGCCCGTAACCACTGCCTGATGCAGCTCAGGGCCCGGAAAGGGAAGTATTTTGAGGAAATTTCACCAGGACTTATGGAAACTGAGCCCTCCGCGCATCCTGAAGAAGGGCCAGAAACGGAGGCAAATCTCAGTAAGTTAGAGGACTGTATTCAGAAGCTGGCACCGGAACAGCAGGCGTGTGTTTCATTGTTCTATTTGCAGCAGAAGTGCTACAAGGAGGTTGTTAGCCTCACGGGCTACGACGACAATAAAGTGAAGAGTTACATTCAGAATGGCAAACGAAATCTGAAGATATGTATGGAAAGCAATGGCTGACCTCAGTGACGATATTGCAAGGTATTTGAGCGGACAAATGTCGGCGTCGGAGATGCATGCGCTTGAAAAGAAGGCGCTTGACGATCCGTTCCTGGCCGATGCACTCGCGGGAGGTGAGTCTGTCCCGGGTGATGAATTTCTCGCGGATGTGACCGCACTGAATGAGCAGATCGCGCAACGTGCATCCAAAGGCGCAACGGTCGCGGCACCCGAAAACGCCGTTAAGGCAGAAGGCCGGCAGGTCACGCTATGGAGCTGGCCCGTGCGCATTGCTGCCGGGTTACTGTTGCTCGCAAGCGCGTCGGCGATCTTCTACTTTTTACAGGACGACTTGCGTCAGGACAGCCTGGCACTAAACGACAAGCGGCAGGAGTCGAAACAGCAGGAGCCGAAGGTGGATGACCTGTCTCCACAAATTTCGGCGGAAACTGACTCAACGGGAGCTCTTGCAGCAGAAATCAGCGGCATTCAAAAAACCGAGCATGCCTACTCTGAAACAAAGCCCACGGCCGACGAGCAGGTCCCTGGCACCAACGCCGACCTGTCGCGTCAGGCGATTTCGGCGCCACCTGCCGCCGCGCCCCAATCGCAGCCTGCTCAGCCCTTCACCGAGGAAACGCCTGAAGTAATATCGGATGCGGAAGCGCCACCTGCAGAGCGTGCAGAGCGCCGTGAATTCGCATTCGAAAGCGAGAAAGATGCCGTGACGTCCAAGAATGAGGATGCTAAAGCGGCCGCTGGGCCGACGGAGGGATACATCGCTAAGGGCGCTGCTGCCGCGAAAAAGTCCGACAAGGAATCGAAGAATATATTTACCGGCAAGGTTATCGATGCTGATGGCGCAGGGATTCCGGGCGTGAACGTTATCGTGAAGGGGAGCAATACCGGTACCGTTACCGACATCAATGGCACCTATCAACTGGCCCTCGACGAAGCGAAACCCACGCTCGTCTACACCTTCATTGGTTATACCAATTCGGAAGTAGTGGCCGATGTCGCGAGGCCAGCGACCGTAAACCTCGATGAAGATGTTACCCAACTTAGCGAAGTCGTCGTGGCCGGCTACGGCGCATTGCGGGAAACGGATCCTCTTGAATCGACCTACGAATTCGCTTATCCTGCGGGGGGAAAACGTCAGTACAAACAATACCTGGAAAAGAGCCTTCAATATCCACGAGAGGCGCTGCTGAACAATGTCGAAGGAAGGGTCACGGTACAGTTCGCTATAGAGACAACGGGGTCGCTAGTCGACTTTAAGGTGATCAAAGGAATCGGAAGCGGGTGCGATGAGGAGGTGATACGGTTGATCAAGTCGGGGCCGAAGTGGACCCCGACGAAGCGGGATGAGGTGGCGGAGAAGTCCGTTATCAAGGTGAGGATGAGGTTCCAGCTGCCGAAGGAGAAGAAAAAGAAATAGGAGGATAGGGAGCGGAAGGAAGCTGAGCCCGCAAGGTATTTTAACCGCGAAGTCGCAAGGACACAAAGTTCCGCAAAGGTGCCTGCGGCACAAGATTTATAATGATGGCAGGGTCGCATATAGTACTTATGGCAGTCATTGACGAAATGATATTGATGAAGATAATCGGAGATTCAAATTCTATGATATGTGCCGCAGGCATCTTTGCGGAACTTTGCGTCCTTGCGACTTCGCGGTTAAAATACTTTGCTAACTCTGCTTCCTTCCTCCTGATGTGCAATTAACATCCTTCACATGTTTTCAAACCGAAAGATTATCCTCCTCATCCTCCTCACCATTACGCTCACATTAGCGGTCTATTGGATCGCGGTGGTGATACCTTCGCGCCTTGCGGCGAGGACGTACGAGGGCGCGAAGCAGATTGGGGCCGACTTTGCCAAAATATTTTCATTTACTCCGGAAGTGACGGTAAACAATACCGTCGTCCTGCTACAGCAAAGTCCCGTGCTCGAACTCGCCACATTGTCGCAAAAGTTCCAGCATCATTACGACTGGACAAACACCTGGCTTGGCAGCACGAAAAAGATCAACATCAACGGAGGATTTGAAGCAAAGGTGGGTTTCGACCTGCACCGGAAATTTTCCATCCAGATCAATGACGACAAGGCGGTCGTGTACCTCCCTCCTCCTCAACTGTTATCGATCCAGCCACTCGACAACGTAACATTTGAAGACGAGAGTGGCGTGTGGAATTGGGTAAGTATGGAAGACCGCTCGAAGGCAATGAATGCGTTCACGACTGATGCGCGCAAATACGCCGCCGGGGCTGGCTTCGTTGAGGCGGCACGTGAATCGATGGTGAAGCAGCTAACAGAGATACTCGCCTCCCATGGAAAGACTGTCGAAGTGAGATTTGAAGAGGGTCCTATGTTAAGACCTATATAGTTAAACCATCCTGTCTGCCCGGATGAAATTCCCGATCGTCAAGGTGTGCATCGAACACATCTAAAATCGCGTTCAACGGCAACTAAAAAACAGCACACTGACCATCCTGGGCCTCTGGAAACAGGAAAGGCAATCACCGTTACGCGATTGCCCTATTTTGAAAAAGCTCTAAACTCACGTTCTCCGTTGCGCCAGCGCACACTTCATACGCGCCAAGCTGCCGTCGGTGGCTTACACCACTTTCTTCCGGATCAGCTTCGCGTAAGTTCTACTCACCGGGAAGCTCTTGCCATTGAGCATCTTTACCACCATACCGCCATTGAAGTGCTTTTCAATCTCTTTGAGGTTGTTGATATTGATGATCGTGCTACGGTGTACGCGGATGAATGTTTCGGGATTGAGGATTTCCTCCAGCTTACCGATTCCCGAACTACTTACAAACTGATCACCCTTCGTAGTAAGGATCGTATAATCGCCCGATGCTTCGAGGTAGACGATCTCTTCAACGGGAAGGTTAAGCAACTTCTCAGATTTCTGTACGAAGATGTGAGAATCGTATTGCGTCTTGTTTTCGGTCTTGAGGTTGCGCAGTAGTTCGCCGACACTGTTTTCGTCAACCTTCATGCGGCCAATGGCACGCTCAACGGCAAGTCTGAAGCGCTCTTGGTCCAGCGGTTTAAGGATATAATCCACCGCATTCTTTTCGAACGCCTTCAATGCATACTGATCGTAGGCCGTGCAAAAAATCACAAAGGGATCGTGATTGATTTCTTCCAGGACATCGAAGCCAGTCATACCGGGCATCTGCACATCGAGGAACACCAGATCGGGTTTGACTCTATCGATCAGTTCGACGGCGTCTTTGCCTTTCGAAGCTTCACCGACTATCTGGATGTTTGGGATTTGTTGCAGATACTCCTGGAGGAGATCACGGGCCAACTTTTCGTCATCGACGATAACACAGGTTATGTTCATACAGCTTTGCTATTTAGGTCTTGCATGGTAAGTTGTTGCACTTTGTCGTCTTCAATAGGGATAAAGAAGCTGACCGAGTAGCCCCACTCATTCGAGCGTATCCGCAGTCCCGAACCCGGGCCGAATATACTCTTCAGACGCTGATCGGTGTTCTTCAGGCCAACGCCGCCGCTGGTCGTGCCGTCCATTACCTTTTTGGCATTAGAACCCAATCCGTCATCCTTCACCTCAAAAAATATCATGTTATTAAATCGCTTTACCGTAAGGATGATCGTACCTCCATCGTCCTTCGGCGCGATACCGTACTTTACCGAATTCTCTACCAACGGTTGCAAAATCATCGGCGGGATGGCCACGCTGAGACAGGTAAAATCCACCTGCTTTACGAATTTCATCCGGTCGCCGAAACGCACCTGCTGTATGCGAATATAGTTATCTATAAAGTCCAGTTCATGGATCAGGCGAACCATCTGATCGCCGTGCGAATCCAACGCATACCTGAAGATATCAGAAAGTTGCGTGATAACCTTGCGCGCCTGCTCCTTGTTTGCGCCAATCAGTGTATTAATCGAATTCAGCGTGTTGAAAAGAAAGTGTGGGTTGATCTGCGACTTGAGTAAGGAGATCTGCATTTCGCGGTTCTTCAACGTCAGCTCGCTCTTCTCCTTTTCTTGTCGCTGCAAGCCCTGGAAGTAGCGGATCACGTAGTAAACACCCACGGTAATGATGTATTGGTCATGGAAATGAAGACCTTCCCAGCGCAAGAGTCCGACGAGGTGATCCTGCCATACATCCCACCCGATATAGCCTTCACTGTAATTCTCCAGGTAATAGGAAAGCGAACCCATGATGAGGAAGTGCATCATCGTGCCCACCAGGTGTCCGGCTACCTGGAAGTAAACGCTGAACCGAAAGAGCCAGTCGCTGTAAAAGAAGATGCCGATGATAAGTATGCAGAGCGCCTCGAACAGGTGCACGGCATTCCAGAAAACATAGGTATAGGGGGTATTGAGCTTCCACTCGATGAATGCACCCACGCCATAGTTGATGGCAAACCAAAAGCAAAGCCAGAGATAGGCGCGCTTCCAGGTGTTAGGTATATCGTCAATTAGCTTCAAGCTCACCAAATTGCGGAATAAAGTTACGGAATGAAATGCAAAACCGCTCAGGAAAGGTTTGCGGCGTTAAATCTTATTTTTTGGGGACGACAAGCTTTTTTGCCCGTTAAGTTGAAGGGGCGAGTGTAGATAAAAGGAGAAATTGACAATTAACAATTGATAATTGACAATTGGGGAGCCTCTGTCGGGGCTTTAGCAATGTTTTTGAACGAGAGGTTCTCGCAATTATCTTTCCTTGAGCCGGTCCTGGAAATATTGACCCACCAGATCGAAGGCATAAAAAAGGGCCGACAGGCCCTCCTCAAATTGTCAATTGTGAATTTTATTTCAGCTCAGCCAGCGATGTCTTCATTCGCTTCAACGCTTCTTTCAGATCTTTTTCCGATGCTGCATAGCTGAGACGCACACAGTTTTCATCACCGAAAGCACCGCCCGATACGGTGGCCACGTGCGCTTTCTCGAGCAGGTAGAGGCAAAGTTCGTCGGCATTCTTAATCGCGACGCCGTTGTGCGACTTACCAAAATAAGCACTCACGTCGGGGAAGAAATAGAAGGCGCCTTCCGGAAGGTTTGTCTTAATGCCCGGGATTTCTTTCAACAGGTTATATACAATTTCACGACGCGTGCGATACTCAGCTACCATCTTGTTCGTAGGCTCTATGTCGCCGGTGACAGCAGCAAGCGCTGCGCGCTGCGCAATAGAACAGTTCGCGGAAGTGATTTGTCCCTGAACCTTATTGCAACCATCAGCGATCCACTTAGGAGCAGCGATGTATCCGACGCGCCATCCGGTCATCGCGAAGCCTTTGGCAAAACCGTTTACGGTGATGGTGCGATCGAACATACCGGGAAACGAAGCAATGCTCACCTGTTCGCCAGTGTAGTTAATGTGTTCATAGATCTCGTCGGCAATGATGAGGATATCTTCGTGCTTCAGTACCACGTCAGCAATAGCCTTCAATTCGTTGCGTGAGAATACCGATCCCGTTGGATTGCAAGGCGAAGAGAAGATGATCATCTTGGTCTTCGGCGTAATGGCCTTCTCGAGTTGAGCTGCCGACACCTTGAAGTCGTTCTCAATACCACCCTTTACGATCACAGGGGTTGCTTCCGTGAGACGCACCAGCGCATCGTAACTCACCCAATAGGGAGAGAACACGATACATTCGTCACCGGGATTCAGCAGGGCAAGCATCGCGTTGGCGATGGACTGCTTGGCGCCGTTAGAAACGACTATGTTTTCGGCCTTATAGGGCACGTTGTTTTCCTTGTTGTACTTGGCGGCAAGCGCTTCACGAAGATCCTGGTAGCCAGGGACGGGAGGATAGGCAAACCATTTACCTTCGTCGATCGCCTTCTTCGCGGCCTCACAGATATGTTGAGGTGTCTTAAAGTCAGGCTCGCCAAGGCTGAGGCCGATCACGTCGATTCCCTTTTGTTTGAATTCACGTGCTTTTGCGGCCATGGCCAATGTTGCAGATTCCTGAATGGCTTCAATGCGGTCAGAAAGTTTCATGGTTCGTAAAATTTAAGCGGCGGCAAAGAAAAGAATATTAATTGACAATTGACAATACAATTGACAATTAGCAGGGGCCTTGGAGCCCCCATGCCAGCCCTTGCATAGTAGAGCGCCAAGAGAAAGGGCCGGAAGGCCCTCCATAATTGTCAATTGTCAGTTAAAGAGCGTCCTGCCCAGAATGCTCCTCCCGAGCGTAATCTCATCCGCGTATTCCAGGTCCCCACCAACCGGTATCCCGCGCGCAATCACACTAATTCTTAGGCCTAAATCTTTTAGTCGTTTGTTGATGTAGAAGGCCGTTGTATCTCCCTCCATCGTCGGGCTAAGAGCAAGGATCACCTCCTTTATTTCGCAGGGTGTGCAGTTGACACGGCCCACGAGCGTTTCAATTTTGAGGTCGGCGGGGCCAATGCCATTCATAGGAGAGATGACACCCCCAAGCACGTGATACAAACCATTGAATTGTGCCGTGTTCTCAATCGCCATCACGTCTTTAGCGTCTTCGACAACACAAAGGATCGCGCGATCGCGCCGATGACTGATGCATATGGTGCATATGTCGTTGTCGCTGATATTATGGCAGGTAGCACAAAAGCGAATGTTTTCGCGCAAGGTGTTCAAGGCAGCTGTGAGCGCCGTAGTATTCTCCTGCTTGTCGCGAATAAGATGTAACACCAGGCGCAAGGCCGTTTTCTTCCCTATGCCGGGAAGCTTCGCGATCTGGTTGACCGCATTTTCAATAAGTCGGGAAGGATAATCCAATGAGTTGGCGGTATACTGATTATAAGATCTTCGCGTCGATTCCTGCTTCACAGATCGATTCCCTCATTGGACGCAGGAAATCATAATCCCCTTTCTTAACCGCGCATTTGCCCTTGTAATGAATCAGCATGGTACACTGTTCCGCCTGCTCGGGCGTATGTCTGCAAACGCGAATAAGCGTATTGATTACGTGTTCGAATGTGTTGACGTCGTCGTTGAAAACAACGAGGTCCATGGCGTCAGTAGTCTCTACTACTTCCAGCACATCTTCCATTACTTCTTCCTGATAGCTGGGTCTCATTGCACAAAAATTAACGACAACAAAGGTATCTAATTTAGAGGTTTTCCGGAAGACTCACGCGAAGGTTCAGGAGCAAAAATTTTGACTTCCCGGGCGCCAAATCTTCAGACTGGTGCTCTCCTATTCCTGTCCCGGCGCGGAGGGACGAGAGATCAGTCTGAAGGCTGGCGCCTGACGTGGCCAAAATTTGGATTTTCCGGTATTTCCATGATTCTTTGATATCCAATTTTTTGCGCTGGCATGTCCCCATTCCTCGTAGTATCCATCCTCATCGTCTATTTCGCCGCTCTGATCACCATTTCGATCTACACAAGCCGCGGCGCCGACACAACCACCTTTTTCACGGCTAATCGCCAGTCTCCCTGGTACTTAGTGGCCTTCGGTATGATCGGTTCGTCCTTGTCTGGCGTTACCTTCATATCGGTACCGGGCGCCGTTGGAAAAGTAGGGTTTGGCTATTTCCAGGTCGTGATGGGCTATTTGCTGGGCTATTGGGTGATCATGGGCATCCTGCTGCCCCTGTATTACCGGCTTAATCTTATCTCTATATATACTTTCCTCGAACAACGCTTCAGCTTCTGGTCGTACAAGACGGGCGCCGCGTTTTTTCTTGTTTCACGCACAATAGGTTCATCCTTAAGGCTTTACCTGGCCGCCACCGTGCTGCAGCTCTTCCTGTTCGATGCCTGGAATGTGCCCTTTATTGTGACCGTAGCCACCACCATCTTCCTGATCTGGATCTATACTTATAAGGGGGGGGTCAAGACCATCGTGTGGACAGATTCCTTTCAGACCTTGTTCCTTGTTACCGCCGT
>DATHKA010000519.1:0-19870 GCA_035489615.1 Chryseolinea sp. | reverse complement strand
GAGGAGCGAAGCGGCGGCGGCACAAACAGGTATCACGGTTACCCAAAGTATCCAGGCATTGTCACCCGCGGCGTCCAGCCAACCGGATACTTCCTGTATCACGAGCTTGACGTTCAGAGAAACGATGACGATGGCAATGATCCACGCGGCGATCTTTACCCAGGGTTTGATTACAAATACGCCCATCTTGTCGCGATCGCTATTGAAATGGATGAGGGGAATGATGGCAAAGCCCAGTTGAAGGCTCAATACTACCTGGCTGAATATCAGCATAGCCCCCGTTTCAGATTCACCATAGATGAGGATCACGATCACGGCGGGGACGATGGCGATAAGTCGCGTAATCAGTCGGCGCAACCAGGGGGCAATACGCAAGTTGAGATATCCCTCCATAACGATTTGTCCCGCCAGTGTTCCGGTTATGGTTGAACTTTGGCCGGCGGCAACGAGTGCCACACCGAACAGGATCGGGGCGAGTTCCGAGCCGAGCAAAGGCGCGAGCATCCGATGCGCGTCCTGTATATCGGCGATGTCGTGCATACCGGCCCGGAAGAAGGTTGACGCAGCGAGAATGAGTATCGCGGCATTCACGAAGAAGGCCGCATTTAGCGCGATGGCCGAATCGATGAAGTTATATTTGATCGCGGACCAGACGCCCCGTTCGGATTGATCGAACCGGCGCGTCTGCACGAGCGAGGAGTGCAGATAGAGATTGTGCGGCATTACGGTTGCGCCAATGATGCCGATGGCGATATAGAGTGCCTCGTCAGTCGGCAGCGACGGGATGAATCCGCGCACGAGCAACCCTGCTTCAGGCTTAGCGAGGAACATTTCAACCAGAAAAGCACCGCCAATAATGGCGACAAGCGCGATGATAAATGCCTCGATCTTCCGCATGCCATAGCTTTGCAACACCAGTAGGAGCAACGTGTCCAGAACGGTAAGGCTAACCCCCCAGATCAACGGAAGGCCGAACAGCAACTGCAGACCAATGGCCATTCCCAGTACTTCGGCCAGATCACAGGCAGCAATGGCAATCTCCGCCAACAGCCAAAGAAAGAAGTTCACGGGACGGCTGTACGTCGAACGCGACGCCTGAGCCAGATCCAACTGCCGCACCAGTCCTAATCGCGCGCTGAGACTCTGGAGCAGCAGGGCCATGAGGTTGGACATGAGCAGAACCCAAATGAGCGCATAGCCAAACTTACTCCCCCCGGCGATATCGGTAGCCCAGTTGCCCGGGTCCATATACCCGACACTTACCAGATAGGCAGGTCCCATAAAGGCCAGCATCTTCCGCCACCCTTTGCGATTGGTGGCATCAATTGAGGCGTTTACTTCGCTGAGGGACTTCATCTGCGTGCCGTGATGCGATTCCATGGATAGGAGCGTTTGATAGGCAAATATACTAATATTTTAGACTAACCTAAAAAATAAATTAGACGCAATTTATTTATTGATTGGTTGATCTATTGATTCGTTTTATTGGTCTGGTAGATGGGTTTGAGCGCTGTTTGGCTGATTTACCCATCGCGCAAATGCCTATGAAAAGATTTTTGAAACGGCCTGGAGAAGCTTTGGAGCCTCGGAGTCCCAGAATACGTTTTCGGGTGGTTTAACGTAGAATGGCCCTTCACGCATTTCTGCCAGCAGGGTTGTCGGATTGGCCAAGGGATTGTCTGCCGGGAACACCACGGCGGCCCTATACGGTGCACAATAGGCGGTCCATTTGGGGTTATCGATGAGAAGTATGGGCAACCCGCATCCCAGGTATTCATATAACTTGGTAGGGTAACTGGACCAGGTGGAGGGATTCTTTGGATAGGCAATTATCCCAAAGTCTGCCTGGCCGATCGCTGCCAAAATCTTGCTGTGGGGCACCAGGCTATCGACGCCCACGAGGTCGATAAATCCGCAGTTGCGTGCAAGTTCCTTAAGTTCAGTGCGCACCTTGTTCTGCGCCGCGTATCCGACCACAGATAGGTGGATATTGACGTCGTTGAGGTGTAAACGCTTGGCCAGAGAAATGGCCGTAAACACACCGGTTGTCTCAGCCAGCGTTCCACTGAACAATAACCTCAGTGGTTTCTCCTGCTGCGAAACCGACCGGGTCGTGCGGGGGGATCGGTCAAACAAATGCCCTATACGCACGAGTTTGTTCTCGATAATGCTATAGTCTCTTCGGATGAACGTCAACTCATCGGCATAGGCCTGTTCTGCCAGCAGGAAATGGCTGACGGCAGGCGAGGTTATGTATTCCACGGTACGCACGGCTAATGCCAGCAGGGGTCGAAGCAGTCGCGGCCAGGCATCGCCTTGTAAGATGTTCCGCGTATAGTTTTCATGGATATCGTATGCGATTCTAGAACCACACAATGCACGAACACACAACGCTATGGGTAACAGTTCGGGGGTGCAAACGATGAGAAGGTCCGGTCGAAGGCGAAGCACAGTCTGAAACACGCGCCAGGATGCCAGAAGCCTTTTAAGACTCGTCCTTGAATACGGCGCCAGCGGAATAAAGTGGATGTTACCTGCAGATGATGTACTTTTCGCCGGCAGACCGATGACGTGTACCTCGTACGAAGATGCAAGCGTTGATCCCAGCTTCTCGTACATCCGCGTGTCATCAACGGGTTTGAGCAACGAGGCAAGGACTATTCTCCTTTTTTTTACTTCTTGCATGACGAATTAAATATAACGCAATGGATCTTAAACAACAGATTGAGGCTATTTGGGACAATCGCACGCTGCTGGAACAAACGTCAAGCAAGGAGACCATCAGACAGGTGATCGAAATGCTGGACAAGGGAACGCTTCGCGTAGCCGAGCCCAATGAATCTGGATGGAAGGTGAATGAGTGGGTGAAGAAAGCCGTGATCCTGTATTTTCCTATTCAACAAATGGAAACCATAGAAGTAGGTCCATTCGAGTTTCACGATAAAATAAAGCTCAAGAAAAACTACAAAGAACTGGGTGTGCGCGTAGTGCCGCATGCTATTGCACGATATGGCTCATTCCTCAGCAAAGGCGTGATCATGATGCCCTCTTATGTTAATATTGGCGCGTACGTGGATGAAGGCACGATGGTGGATACCTGGGCAACTGTGGGCAGCTGCGCCCAGATTGGCAGGAACGTCCACCTCAGCGGTGGCGTAGGAATCGGCGGGGTGCTGGAACCTGTTCAGGCTTCTCCCGTTATAGTCGAGGATGGTGCATTTCTGGGTTCCCGGTGCATCGTCGTCGAGGGCGTTCGCATAGGCAAGGAAGCGGTGCTGGGCGCGAACGTCGTTCTGACTGGCAGTTCCCGCATTATTGATGTCACTGGCAGCGAGCCCGTCGAATATAAAGGCTATGTGCCGGAACGGTCGGTTGTTATTCCAGGAACGCTTCCAAAAAAGTTCGCCGCAGGCGAATTTCATGTGCCGTGTGCCCTGATCATAGGTAAGCGCAAGGAAAGCACAGACAAAAAAACCTCACTGAATGACGCCTTGCGCGACAATAATGTGTCAGCTTAGACGTCATAGATAAGGGGTAGTCCGGAAATTGAGGGTTGGCACATGGTTTGAATTTTAACAGGCTGGATTTGGCCTGCATTTTTTTTTCGATAATGAATAAAGCTTTCCTTAGTGCGATCGTGCTGTTCTTGCTTAGTGGCTTCGTCCGGGAGGATAGGGTATATCCTCCGGTAAGGAATGAGAGCTTTCAGCGCGGGGAGACTATTCACTTCAAGATGACGTACGGAATCTTTAACGTGGGTAAAGGCAGCGTCAACATTGACTCCAAATATCACAAAATCAACAACCGCGACTGCTTCAAGATCGACGTGTATGGCCGTACCGTGGGAATGGTGGACTGGGTCGCAGATGTGAACGACCGGTGGGGCGCTTACATCGACACAGCGGCTCTCGTACCTCACCAGTTTTATCGATTCATCCGCGAAGGCAAGTATCGCAAGGACGAATGGACCAACTTTGACCACGTCAATCGCAAGATCGAAGTAAAAACCCTCGATAAGAAAACGGGGAAACTGAGGGAGCCCAACTATTTCGAAGCGCCAGCCCAGGTTCGCGATATGGTGGCGGGTTTCCTTTTTCTCAGAAATATGGACCTGTCGCGCATCAAGATCGGCGACACGATTTCCGTGAAGGGCTTCTTTGAAGACGAGTTTTATAACTTCAAGATCGTGTACAGTGGCAAGGAGACCATCAAGGTAAAGGCCGGAAAAATCCGCACGATCGTGTTCAAGCCCGTGATGCCCAAGAACAAGGTTTTCGACGGGGAAAATTCTGTTACGGCCTGGTTTTCCGATGATAAGAATCGCATCCCTGTGAAGATCAACGCAAACATGTTTATTGGAAGCGCGGGTGTTGAACTTACAGAGTACACGAACCTGCGAAATCCTCTGAACGTTATTAATTGATTACTGCACTATTCGTTGTTATTACACTGATAATGAGCCGCATAACAGCATTCAGTTACTTTCTATAATTAAGTCATTTTCCGATTGATTTTTCAGGTCCGGCCAATTTTTTAAGCAACGGGACAGATCATTAGCCACAACGTCTTCCATACGTTGGCGGGTTGTTTCATAAACACCTACTCGTTAATTTTCAAGAAAAACCAAACCCTCTACTCTTATGCTTAAGGAATTCAAGGCCTTCGCCATGCGGGGCAACGTGGTTGATCTGGCAGTAGGTGTGATCATCGGCGGTGCTTTTGGAAAGATCGTTGGGTCGTTGATTGAAGATGTTATCACGCCCCTCATTCTGAAGCCTGCTCTTGATGCAGCGCATCTCAGCAGGCTGGAGGAACTCACGGTATTTGGAACAGTCAAGTACGGTAACTTCCTGGCTGCGATCATCAACTTCCTGATCATTGCATTTGTCTTGTTTCTGATCATCAAGGGCATTAACTCCACCAAGAAGAAGGAGGAGGCTGCGCCAACCCCGCCACCGGCTGCCGATGTAGTGCTGCTCACTGAAATACGGGACTTGTTGAAGCAAAAAGCATAATTGACTTCTCTTCCCTTCTATTGAAATGATGGTGCTCATGTGCAAAGGGTCATGGTAATTTGTCCATGGCCAAGATGCAAGGATACCCTAAATTTGATGTCGCAATCGTTTCCTATGTGGCAATGATTCCCCAAGTCTGCCGGATGTAATGTTTCTCCGGTTTCACCAATTCTCCTCCAGAGGGTTCTTTTCAAATTTGTTATAACAACAAAACAAACAGAGAACCAGAAGCGCTAAGCCCAGGCCTGTTCATTCCCAATGAATGGTCAAGTAGCGCGCATTCGCCAGGAGCCGGCATGCTTTGCCGTAGCGCGGATGAACATTTTTTATCAACGCCCCCAAATTCTTATGAAGTTATCTACTAAGCTGTCCATGCTTATGTGCCTCTTTGTGGCCACAGCAAGCTTTGGACAAGAGACGAAAGAAGACGTAGATCTTTTTGCCCTTTCACTCGAGGAACTGCTGGACATTCCAATCAATTCCGCCAGTCGAAAAGATGAGACCCTTTTCGACGCGCCCTTGTCGAGTTATACCATCACCACTTCAGACATTCAAAAATCCGGTGCAACCAGCATCATGGAGGCGCTGCGCCTGGCACCGGGTGTGATTGTTCGCGAAGAAGCCAATGGCGTATATGACATTCATATCCGCGGCTTTGACAACATGTTGCGTACCAGCGAGACCTATGCGAAGTCAAACCTCGCCACGTTGGTCATGATCGACAATCGCCCCGTATTCAACAACAACCTCGGCGGTACCTTTTGGGAAACGCTGCCAATCGATGTTAACGACGTGGAACGTATAGAGATCGTACGCGGCCCTTCGGCACCATTGTTCGGTCCGAATGCCGTAACCGGTGTGATCAACATTATTACCAGGCGTCCTACGGAAAAGACTTATGTCAATGCAAACGTGCAATACGGTACCGCACAAACGATGATCGCCAACGCTACCGTGGGCTCAAAAGTAAATGACAAGCTCTCATTTGCCGTGTCCGGTAACTTTCAGGAACGCAATCGCTTTGATGAAGATTATTACAACCTTTCAACCAGTCAGTTTGAACCGATCGAGTCATTCGTTGACAACTCAGCAGCCAGGTTCCCGCACCCGGACCGGTCCATCAGCCGCTGGGGCGTGAACGGCTTTCTGAATGTGAAACCGTCTGAGAAAGTGTCCCTTGACCTCAGTATCGGCACTCAAAGTTCGCAGACGCAGAAGATATTCTTATCAGGTTCGACGTACTTCACCACCAACGAATCGAACAACTATTACGCGAACCTGGCTGCCAAGATTCATGGCTTCTCCGTGAGAACAAGCTATGTGAATGGTAACGATAACCTGAACGTGAGCTCGCCGCCGAATCAGTACGACTATGCGGTTGCCGACGCTTCTGCTGAATATGAATTTGCTATCGGAAAGAATTTCACTGTCACGCCCGGTTTGAGCTACCAGAACGTTCGCTTCGACGATTCAGAATTTGCCGCGAATGGCCCAACGTTCCTGGGCGGTGTAGACCGCGATATCACCACCGCTGCCGGCTACGTCCGCGTTGATGCACACATCACGCCGAACCTGCGATTGCTGGGCGGAATACGCGCTGACAAATTCTCCGTGCCGGACGACCTCTATATGGCATACGAACTGGCCGCAACGTTCAAGCTGAATGAGAACAACATTATCCGGGCCGCTTTCACGCGCTCGAACAGCGGATCTTTCATTGGCACCAATTATATCAACCTGCAGATACCGACACCGTTGGGTATAGACTATGTTCGGGCTGGAAACGAGAACATGGACCTTTTCACCGTGCAAATGATTGAGTTGGGTTATCGCGTGAAGCTCACCAAGACGATGCAACTTGACGTGGATATTTTTAACCAGGTCGCTGACAACTTTTATGCGCTCGTGCTTACCGACATGGTGAACGTGGGGGTGCTGGTTCCGATGCGTGAACAATTCATGAACATTCCGATGAAGGGCATTCAGAACGGCGCGACACTGGGTCTGAACATCGTACCCAACGACAAGATACAGTTCAAGCCTTTTATCACGGTGCAAAAGACCGAAACCAAGGATATGCCTTCGTCGTATGTGTCGTCTGCACTTGACCCGACACTTACCTTCAGCGACAGCGAGCACAAGAACACACCTACCTTTTACGGCGGATATTATCTGAACGCAAAATTATTGAGCAAGCTGAATGTGAACATGAACGGCTACTATTACGCGGCACACCGCCAGTACGACCGTGAAGACGCAGCGGCAACCGGCGTACAGGGTGACATCAGCGGAAAATTTCTCGTGAACATCAAGGCCAACTGGGCGGTTACCCGCAACGTGAACTTTTACGTGAATGCCCGTAACGTGCTCAACAATCGCTCGCGCGAATTCTACGCCGCCGACCGTTCGGCTGGGTTGTATATGGTGGGGGTGAGCCTGAATATCAATTAGTAATTCTAAAACTACCCGCCACCTGCTTCACCTTCGTGCCCGCACTATATTGATAAAAGCCCACCCCGCTTTTCACGCCCTTATGTCCCGCCGTTACCATGTTCACCAGCAAAGGACAGGGAGCATACTTGGGATTGCCAAAGCCTTCGTGAAGCACACGCATAATAAATAAGCAAACATCCAGGCCGATAAAATCTGCCAGTTCGAGAGGCCCCATCGGATGCGCCATGCCCAGTTTCATGACCTCATCAATTTCGGAGACACCTGCAACGCCCTCATGCAGTGTACAGATCGCTTCGTTGATCATGGGCATCAGGATTCTGTTTGATACAAAGCCCGGATAGTCATTCGCTTCAACCGGTATCTTCTCCAGTTTTCGCGATACGTCCATGATCGTGGCCGTTACCTCGTCGCTTGTCTGATAGCCTCTGATAACTTCCACCAGCTTCATGACCGGTACCGGATTCATGAAGTGCATCCCAATTACTTGATTGGGTCGCCTCGTAACGGAGGCGATACGGGTAATCGAAATAGACGAAGTGTTTGAAGCCAATATCGCGTGAGACGGAGCAGCCCCATCCACTTCCCCGAAGATTTTGAGCTTTATGTCTATTTGCTCGCTGGCCGCTTCTATAACCAGATCGGCGCTCTGGCAGCCGGCGGCGACCGACGTTGTCGTCGCGATGTTCCCCAGCGCTGAGGCCTTGCGGGAAGCATCTATCACACCTTTGTCAACCTGCCGCGTCAGATTTTTATCGATGGCTGCCATGCCCCGCTGCAAGGCAGTGTCGTCGATGTCGATCAGCGTCACGGAGTGTCCATACAGCGCAAAGACATGAGCGATGCCGTTGCCCATGGTGCCCGATCCAATTACGGTAACGTTCTTCATAGCGAGGGTTGATGTCAATAATTCTTTTCTATGCGAACTTCCTTGGCGAGTCCCATCGCGTTGAATCGAACAGCCACGCGCAAGGCTTTATTGGTGGAGTCAGTCGCGCATTCTCCATGAGGCTCAAGATAATAATAGTAAAACTTCTGATTGCGCTTGGAGAGTTGTTGTATGTCCGGCGTTCCGAGTACGTTCACGACCTCCCATTCGCTGAGCGCCAGGACCTTATCTTTTTGAGTGGCAAACGTATCCTTCGACTCCATGCGGGCCCCGTCACAGCCCTGACGGTCAGACCGCCACTGGATCATGTCAATGCCCGTAAAATCCGCATTCTTTGGCCGGCAACCCATTGATGACAAAAGGATTATGACGGTTATGGTAAATTTGTCACGAATGCGCACCGCCATCTTGAAGTTCAAATTTTTTTATCCTTTAATTTGCAGCCAAATCTACAAACATGGTCCTAAAGTTATTTAAGGCGGTTTGGTTTCTTTCGATGCTGGCGACGTTGGTGATTCTGATCTTCAACTATGCTGGCCTGCCAGAAACGGTGGTGGTACAAGAGGAGGGGCCCTCAGTATTCCGCTTGAGCCGCGATGCCTACTTTTATACAATGACCGCATTTATAGCCGTGGCTAACATGATGGTTTTTCCGATTGGTAAAGTGTTTGCCTGGCAACCCGCATTCAGATCGTGGTTCTATGGGCTGGTTATCGCACTAAACTTCTTCTTCATCGTGTCGATGAATTTTGTCGGCTTGTTCAACAGTGGCGAAAAATTCGACTACAACCAGATCCGTTATATCGTCTATTTCAGCGTAGGACTGTTTCTGGTGTGGACGATCTCCTGGCCGTTTTATCTGCTATACCGCAGAATGGCAAATTAAATTAATTGTTTATTGCTGGTGAGTGAAGCATTTAATAGACAGCTATTTACAGTCGCTTACTTAACTAATTTTTGCAATTCATCACTGGCTGGTTTTACTGCAACTCATTTCAAAATTCGCTTTATTGACCCAAATTAGATGGACCATATTACCTTCAGGATACATTTTTTTCGAAGGATCAGTGAGCAAAGTTTTTTAACGGCCCAATCTCAGTTTCATCATTATCTCTGATTCCCAATGGCAAAAGCAGACAAGTCACCCAACATGTTTGAGTACAACGAATCGAGCATCAAGTCGCTCGACTGGCGTGAACACATCCGGCTCCGGCCAGGTATGTATATCGGAAAGTTGGGCGACGGTTCTTCAAAAGACGATGGTATTTACGTGCTCGTGAAAGAAGTTGTCGACAACTCAATAGATGAACACATGATGGGCTATGGCAAAACCATCGACGTCAAAATTACGGAACAGCGGGTCACCGTTCGCGACTATGGGCGCGGCATCCCCCTGGGCAAAGTGGTTGATGTAGTGTCCAAGATCAACACCGGAGCCAAATACGATTCCGGCGCTTTTCAGAAGTCGGTGGGGCTTAACGGCGTGGGTACCAAGGCAGTTAACGCGTTGTCGAACTACTTCAAAGTACAGGCGTTCCGGGAAGGCCAATCCAAAGTTGCCGAGTTCAAAAGGGGCGAACTGGTGACCGACGGACGGCTGTCAAAGAGCGACGAAAGGAACGGAACATTCGTGGAGTTTGAGCCGGACAACACGATGTTCAAGCACTATCGTTTCATCCCGGAATACCTGGAAGACCTGATGTGGAACTACGCGTTTCTCAATGCAGGTCTGACGATTAACTACAACGGCCAAAAGTATTTCTCGAAGGATGGCCTGCTTGACCTGCTGAAGCAAAAGACGGATGCTGAAGAGATGCGTTATCCGATCATTCACTTTAAGGGAGAGGATATCGAGGTTGCGCTCACGCACGGCAATCAATATGGCGAGGAATACTACTCATTTGTAAATGGACAGAACACAACGCAGGGCGGTACGCACCTCGCGGCATTCCGTGAAGGACTCGTAAAGGGCGTGCGCGACTTCTTTAAAAAGGATTTTGATGCTGCCGATATCCGCGCCAGCATCATCGGCGCCATCGCCATAAGGGTCCAGGAACCCGTATTCGAATCACAAACCAAGACGAAGCTAGGTTCCACCAACATGGCGCCCGAGGGAGCCTCCGTACGAAACTACGTGGGCGACTTTGTGTCGCGTGACCTGGAGATTTATTTGCATAAGAACCCGATTGCGGCTGATGCCATGCAAAAGCGCATACTGCAATCAGAGCGCGAGCGCAAGGAAATTGCCGGAATCAAGAAGCTCGCCAACGAACGCGCCAAGAAGGCAAATCTGCACAACAAGAAACTGCGCGACTGTCGCTATCACTTCGACGAGAAGAACGAAAAGGGCGTAGATTCCGTGATCTTCATTACAGAAGGTGACTCGGCCAGCGGATCGATTACGAAGTCGCGTGATGTCGAGACGCAAGCGGTGTTCAGCCTTAGGGGCAAGCCGCTTAACAGCTTCGGACTCACCAAGAAGGTCGTGTATGAAAACGAGGAGTTCAACTTGTTGCAGCACGCTTTAAACATTGAGGATGGCATTGAAACACTCCGTTACAATAAGGTCATTGTCGCCACCGACGCCGATGTGGATGGCATGCACATACGGCTGTTGCTGATGACTTTCTTCCTGCAGTTTTTCCCGGAACTGGTAAAGGCCGGACACGTCTTCATTCTCGAAACGCCGCTGTTCAGGGTGCGTAACAAGAAGGAGACCATCTACTGCTACACCGACGAGGAACGTCAGGCGGCAATCCGGAAACTGGGGAGTAAGCCAGAGATCACACGATTTAAAGGGCTGGGAGAAATTTCTCCCGACGAGTTTGGAACGTTCATCGGAGAAAACATCAGGCTTCAACCGGTGCTATTAGGCGATGGGCACCTCGCGAAGCTGCTGGAATACTACATGGGTAAAAATACCATGGACCGCCAGGAGTTCATCATTGGCAATTTGCGAATAGAAATGGACAAGGTGGACAAGAAGGCCGTGGTAGGGGAAACCGAGGAACAGGTTTTGGAACAGGATTAACGAACAACCAACAATGGTCACCGTAGCGACAAGGCATGCCTTGTCGCCCGTGCCGGTGCCCGTGCCCGTGCCGGTGGGTGCCGGTGGGCGTGGGTCCCGTGCCGGCACCCACCAACAACACAGAACAAAGACAGTTTTCATCCGATCATGAGTAAAAAGAATAGCACAGATAACGAAAAGGATCCATCCCTGAATGGTAATGGAAAGTCCGACGACGTGGTACATTCCATCGCGATTGACGGGCTGTATAAGAACTGGCTCCTGGACTACGCGTCCTACGTTATTCTCGAGCGCGCTGTGCCCCGCATTGAAGACGGCTTTAAGCCCGTACAGCGTCGCATCATGCATGCTTTGAAGGAAATGGACGACGGCCGTTTCAACAAGGTGGCCAACGTAATTGGCAGCACGATGCAATATCACCCGCACGGCGATGCTTCCATAGGCGAGGCCATTGTAAACATCGGGCAAAAGGATTTGCTAATTGACACGCAGGGCAACTGGGGGGATGTACGCACCGGCGACAGCGCCGCGGCACCGCGTTACATCGAAGCCAGGCTATCGAAGTTCGCGCTGGATATCGCCTACAACGCACAGACTACCGAATGGCAGTTGTCTTATGATGGTCGCAAGCGTGAGCCCGTGACGCTGCCTGTCAAGTTTCCGCTGTTGTTGGCACAAGGGGTGGAAGGGATAGCCGTAGGGTTGTCAACAAAGATCCTTCCACATAATTTCGGAGAGCTCATTAAAGCATCGATCGATATTCTTAAAGGGAAAAGCCCCAAAATATTTCCTGACTTCTTTACCGGCGGGATTGCCGACTTCACAGAGTACAATCAAGGTCTGCGCGGCGGAAAAATCAAGGTGCGTGCGCGCATCGAGATCCTCGACAAGAAGACGCTCGCGATCCGGGAGATTCCCTTCAGCACGACCACGACTTCGCTCATGGAGTCCATTGTGAAGGCAAGCGAGAAAGGACAGATCAAAGTAAAGCAGGTTATTGACAACACGGCTAAGGACGTCGAAATCCAAATCCTTCTGCAGCCTGGCCAATCTCCTGAGATTGCGATCGATGCGCTGTACGCGTTCACAGACTGCGAAATCAGTATTTCACCGAATGCCTGCGTAATCGTGGAGGACAAGCCACAATTCACGCCAGTAAATCAAATCCTCAAGTACAACACGGCCCAGACTACGGAACTCCTTAGAAAAGAACTGGAGATCCGGAAGGCTGAGTTGATGGAGAAAATTCTCTTCTCATCGCTGGAAAAGATATTCATCGAAAAACGCATTTACCGCGACATCGAGGAGGCGGAAAGCTGGGAAGAAGTAATCGGGACGATCGATAAGGGACTGAAGCCACACAAGAAAAAATTCTATCGCGAGATCACCCGCGAGGATATTATCCGCCTGACGGAAATCCGCATAAAGCGCATTTCAAAGTTTGACTCTTTCAAGGCTGACGAATTAATGCGTGACCTGGAAAAGGAATTGAAGGAAACGGAACATCACCTGAAGCACCTTACGGACTATGCGATTGCATACTTCCAGAACCTGTTGGAAAAGTATGGCAAGACGCGTGAGCGCCGAACGGAAATGAAGAGCTTCCAGTCGGTTACGGCCACAGACGTGATTGCCAACAATCAAAAACTTTATGCCAACCGCGTCGATGGTTTTATTGGATTTGGATTGAAGCGCGACGAGAACAATGAATTCGTTAGCGATTGCTCCGACCTTGACGACGTCATTGTGGTGAGGAAGGACGGCAAAGCACGGGTATCGCGCATTGCCGATAAGGTCTTCATGGGCAAAGACATCCTGTACGTAGGCGTATGGAAGAAGGGTGACGATCGCATGGTGTACAACGTCGTCTATACAGATGGCAAGTCCGGCAAGGGGTTCGCGAAGCGATTCACCCTACCCGGCATCACCCGGGACAAGGAATATCCGATCGCTACCGACGATAAGAATTCACGCATCCACTATGTGACGGGTAACCCTAATGGCGAAGCCGAAACCGTGGAAGTAAAATTATCGCAGTCGAGTACGGCCCGCAAAAAAGTATTCGAATACGACTTTGCCGAGCTGGAGGTGAAGGGGCGTAGTGCGCGAGGCAACACCATCACGAAATACGCGATCAGAAAAGTCGAGTTGTTGAAAGCCGGTGCGTCAACGCTTAGCAAGCTGAGCTTGTGGTACGACGACGCCTCCGGACGACTCAACCGCGAAGAGCGCGGCAAGTACCTGGGTAAATTTGATGGCGAAGACAAACTCATCACGTTTACGCGCAACGGGAACTATAAGATCACCAGTTATGATCTCTCGAATCGATTCGACCATGAAAAGACCTTGTTGGTGCAGAAGTTCAATCCTGCCCGCCCGGTTTCAGCGATCTATGTCGACGGCGAGTCGAAGCTTCACATGGTGAAGCGCTTCATGATTGAAACGACCACCTTGGACAAGGAATTCAATTTCATTTCTGAGTCGATCGGATCGCGCCTGCTGGTGGCCACTACGGGGGAGGCAGCCGAGATCGAGGTGGAATTTATTTCCGGCAAGAACAAAGAGAAGAAGTCGGAGGTGATGAATCTGGAGGACCTCATCGATGTGAAAGGGTGGAAGGCCGTGGGCAATAGACTGTCGCTTGATCGCGTTACCAAGGTTACGTTGGTCGCTGATCAGGAGGACGGTTCCGCAAGGGGCGACGCGGGTGAAGATGATGATAGCAACGCCGGTTCCGAAGGGGATCAGGCAAAAAAAAAAGAACAGTCGGAGCAAAACAGCAGCGAGTCGGCCGATCTCTTCCAAAGCAAAGCCAGCCAGCTCAGCGAGGAGCAACAAAGAATCCTCCGGGCAAGCCGTCCGCAAACAAACCCGCAAAGCAGTCCCGACCAAAACCAGTCGGCAAAACAACAGCCAAGGCAGGAAAGTCAGCAAGCAAAACAACAAAGTCCAAAGCACCCAAGTCACCAAGTCGAAAACCAGCCAAGCCTCTTCGAAAGTCAGCCGGAAAAAAGTAAAGAAGAAGAAGGGAAAGTAAAAAGCGAGCCAAAGGATGATCGGGAGTTTGGGGTCGGAGAGACCATAGAGTTTGATATCTAGCGCGCGAGGCGACGAGGGAAGGAGGTTGTTTGTGTTCCGATGCCGGCTTACTTTCGCATCGTAAAAAAAAAGAAAAAGCAGCCCGATCACGGATCGCACCTTATTGATTCAATGCTGCCTTTCCGACTGTCTTCCCCTTGTGCAGTTAAGAAGCCCGACAACTAAACGCATCGATCACGATGAGACGGTAAAGACGGTGGACGAAGTAAAGTTCGCCGCCTTATTTTACCCTTGATCGCACACAATTAACTACCACAAACAACGTTGCTAAACGAGCAGTCAGGTTCAGGGCACTACGCCTAGGTAAAATCCAGCGGCGAACTTTACTTCGTCCACCGTCCCCCGCTCTCATCGTCGAACGCATGCTTTAGTCGTTGCACGGCTAAAATTAACTCATCATTTCTTCTTATCTTGCTTGTTATGAAATACCCCCTTCTCATCTTCGCATTACTTTTTTCCGTCCTTGTAGCGCAGGCTCAGGACGAGATCATTGCGCAAGGAAAGATTTCTGATTCGCGCACGGGCAAAGGCATCAAGGCCAGCATACGTTACAGTAGTATTCCTACTGGCGGCATCAGCGGACGCTTCAACGACAGCACTTTTTCGTTCGCCATCTTTGGTACTGCAAAGTATCAGATCACCGCTGAAGCGAAGGATTACAACCCGAGAACGGTAATTGTCGACCCAAAAGATATCGACGCTCAGAAGCGTGTATTGCGCGACATATCGCTCACGCCGTCGGGCCAGACGATGACATTATCGAGTCTCATTTTTCCGCAGGGGAAATCTTCGATCGACCCGAAGTCGTTTGGCGAACTCGATGAGGTGGGCCAGATGATGAAAGAGAATTCCAAGATGGTCATACAACTGGAGGGCCATACGGACAATCAAGGCAGCTCCAAGGCAAACATGGAATTGTCGGAGGCCAGGGTGGAAGCGGTAAAGAAGTATCTCGTGACGAAGGGCATCGGCAAAGACCGCATCAAGACCAAAGCATTTGGAGGTACACAGCCGTTGAAGAACGAGATGACACCTGAAGCGCGCAAGATGAATCGTCGCGTGGAGATGCGCGTTCTGAAAGCGTAACTCCGGGCATAGCTATTTCGACGCTGGCATTTGTGTTGTTGTTAGCGCTCAATTTATTGTTTGCCGTATTCGCGCAAATTCACGGAAATCCAATCTATCGACATTACTATTATTCCGCCTTGGAACTTTTCGTCAGCCTGATCGTAACGCTGATAATTTTTATCCAGGACATGTGAAGACAAAAAAAACGATCCTCTTTTGAAGGATCGTTTTTTTTTGCTGCAGCGTACCCGACAACTAACGTGTCGGCAGTTCAGTCTTTTTTCCGGAGATTGTGGATCTCGCGGTCGATGTCATATAGTGCATCCTTTGCATTCATGAGATCGAAGATCTCGATGCAACGGCGTGCCTGCTGTTCTTCTTCGAATTGTTCCTCGAGGTACCATTGTAGAAAACGTGCCGTCTGGAAATCGCGCGCCTTCTGACAATGTTCTGTCATCTTGTTAAAGTTCTCGGTGATTTCGATCTCCTGATCGAGGGCCATGACGAGAATGGATCGGAGGTCTTCGAATCCGCGTTCAACTTTCACGACTTCGGGTGAGATGGCGAGTGCGCCAGCGTGTGCGATGTAGTTGAATATCTTCATCATGTGCTCGCGCTCTTCGGCAGCCTGCTTTCTGAAGAATTCGCCGCACCCGCGGAGACCTTGTGAATAGCACCATGCTGACATGGAAAGATACAAGGCCGAAGAATGAGCTTCTACGCCCATTTGCTTATTGAGAATATCCAGCACACTGTCCTGAATCGAAGTTTTCTGGCGGAGTACTGATGTTGTTTTCATTTCGAATAGGGTTAAATACCGGGCTTTTACCAGCCTGAATAGTAATTGCAAAGTTAAACGGTATAACACCGCAATCCAGAAAATCGAGCGAAATGAGGCTAATTTAGAAGAAGTCTAGGTCTATGCAGGCTGTCTGAAGAATTGCTCTTCAGAGGTGATGCCATGGCGCACAAGCAGGTCTTCCAGCTTGAGCTCAAACATGCGCTGGCCATACAGCGTCCGTAGCCGTGCAAAATCAGCCAGCATCAGCGTGACCGATTTGCCGCATCCTGAGAGGGGTACGCGTACCTGGTCGTAATCAGATGTGAGATTCGTTAGGTACTCTTCCATGTTCTTGCCTTGCATAGAGGCAAACGTGAGCAGGAATTCACAAGTCGTTTGCTTAAACTCCTGATTGCCGACGACAAGGTTGAACCTACCCGCCGAACGGGTGAGTGTGAGCAATAAGGTATCTGTGAGCTGACTTTTCAAGAGGTATACTTCCGGAGCCAAATTTAACGATAAGATTGGTTCCGGGACCTATGTCGGCCTGGAAAAATAATGGTGATCGCATTCTTTAATCGGCTTGGATGCCAGCAAGTTGGGCACTATCGGTTGTTAGCCACCGCCATTTCCAACGAGTAAAATTCCGTTTGGAGACGACGGGGTGGTGATTGGGTACGCAAAACTGGCCTGCTCGCGGAGGATTGACGTCTGCACACCTTCATTTGATAGCCAAATGCACCACACAGGCAGGCGCGGGTACTGAGACGGGCTTTCCTACCGGCTTAAGCTTGCCCGTCTTCGGGTCTATCCTGAATAGGAGGATCGTATCTGAGTCCTGGTTCGCTACAAACATGAACTCGCCTTTGGGTTCAATCAGGAAGTTTCGCGGAGTCTTACCGGCAATAGGTTGCACGTCGACCAGCTTCAGCATGCCGTCTGCCGAGACAGTGAAAATGCTGACGGAATTATGGCCACGGTTCGACATGTAGAGGAACTTGCCGTTGGGGTGAAAATGAATATCAGCGCTCGTATTGACCCCCGTGAAAGCCGTTGGAAGTGCACGCACGGTGTCTTGTAGTACCGTGAGTGTGCCGCTCTCCAGGTTCACGCCCAATACGCAGACGCGCGAGGTTATCTCTTCCACGAGGTAGGCAAATTTTCCATTCGGATGAAAGGCCATATGTCGTGGGCCACTGCCGGGGTGTACCCTGGTTGCCGGCACGTCCGCATCGCTTAGCCGTCCCGTTGCCGCATCAAAACGATACACGTACACCTGGTCGGTACCGAGGTCGGACACGTACAGAAAGCGGTTATCGGCAGAAGGGTAGGCGGCATGGATGTGGGGTTCGGCCTGCCGCTCGGGATTGACGCTGCTTCCGGAGTACTTTTTTGAATCGGAAGGAACGCCCACTAGCCCATCCGTGAACACGGGCAGCACGAGCAGGTTCGCGCCCAGGTAGTTGCAGATAAAAGCATGCTTGCCGGTGTGATCCAGGGAAATGAAGCAAGGCGCATCTCCGTATGACGATCGTGTGTTCAGGCCACTCAGATGTCCAGTTTTTGCGTCAATAGCATAAGCACTCACCGAGCCTCCTTTATCGTTGATATCCGCCCGTCCACGGTTGACAGAATACAGGAAACGGCCTGTGCGATCGGTAGTCAGGAACGTAGGGCTTTCGAGACCCGGAACAGTCTGCAACAATTTGAGTGCGGGCTTGGCGCGATCAAGCTGAAATACATATATCCCCTCACTTCCGCGCTGGGAGTAAGTTCCCACGTACAGGATACTTTTTTGCGCCAGACATAAGGTCGTGCTGGCGACCCACGCAAATACTACGAGCAAAACGCAATGCCATTTCATCACACAAAGCTAGGCAAGTTTCAACAATTCGGGATGAGAAGTTTCGACAGAGAACGAATGCGCTACGCGGGAACGCTTTCGTCCGACAGCACGATCTTTCTGGTATGCGCCAGGGAAGCATACAACCCTGCACTTGGACGAGGCGTGCGTTTCATTGTCTTAGGATCACACTCGTATAACCCAAAGCGCATAGACGGACCCAGGTGCCATTCAAAATTGTCCCACGTACTCCAGAAATAATAACCTCGGATGTCAATGCCATCGCCGATGGCCTTGTGCACAATTCCCGCATAATCCTGAATTGCCTGCAGCCTGAGAAAGTCACTCTCGTCGCACACGCCATTCTCGGTGATGATGATGGGTTTCTTATAACGGTTCCAGTACCGGTCGAGACAGGTGCGCATACCCTCAGGGTGATATTCCCAGATGTCATCGTGTCGCCGACCGAGGCCTTTCATTTTGTGGGGAGTATCCAGGTAGGTGATCGGCATCGGATCGTGTGGAATGCGTCCGTAATAGCTCATGCCAAAGAAATCGACGTTCGTAAAATGCCCCGGCACATAGTCCATGAACCACCAGTCGGCCAGCCGCGCAGGAAACCAGCCCAGCAGATTTTCAGGGTGAAACAGTGTAGCGTTATGCGATATTCCGACGAGCGTCTCCGGATATTTGGTCTTGATGTATTCGTAAATCCGATCGTGTGCCTGCGACATGTTCTTGACAACCCTGCCGGCCAGGAAAGGACTGATCTTGAACGGGGGAAAGAATCCGGTGATCCATCCATAGCTGGCGTACACGTTGGGCTCATTGAAGGTATTCCAGGAGGAGACGTACGGACCGAACTCATCGACAACCTTCCTGGCGTAATCAAGCCAGAGTGGCACGTTCTCGACCTTTTCCCAGCCCCCCAGCTTCGAGAACCAAAGGGGATTCGTGAAATGATGCAACACCATCATGATGCTCACCCCGCGGGAACGAAGGTCCTTGAGGAAGCTGTGGTAGGCTTCGGCGGTTTCGCGATGAAAGCTACCGAACGGATCGCGCTGAAGCTTGCTCCACTGCAGACTCATGCGATAGCCTGGTGCGAGCGACGCTATAATAGCGGCGTCTTCTTTTACGCGTTTTTCATGATCTGTGGTCCGGTCAAACACAAAGTTGTCGCGAGCTTTGAAGCCCTGCCAGTCGTGCTCGAACGCCGTTTCGATCTGGGCGGCGGCGGTGCTGGTTCCGAAAAGGAAGTGCTCCGGAAACGCAATGCGCATCTATTTTCGTGTTAAGGAGCTTTGTTCGGTTTCCCAGGCGCTCCAATGTTTCCTTAAGATAGCCAAATCTTCTTCCAGGCAGGGATAGCGCTTGCCGGCGGCCGGCACATCCGGGAATACGCCTGCGTGTAGGCTTGACGTTGCAACACCGCCTGTCCATTCAAAATGCCCGGGATCGTAGGGTCTTCTCCAACGTCCGCCCCAACGAAGTCCCAGCTTTTCACCCGACACGCCTATCTTTCTCCAGAGCGTCGTGTTGTTCCACACTGCGACACCTTTTACCATCGGTACCACATCTACGGCCAGACCGTACTGGTGTTTCGACTTGCCGGAACCCGAATTGGTATATGCTTTTCCCATGGTCTTATATTCGTGTTGCTTGGCATGAGATCGCGGTGGTCGAGACCTAT
>DATHKA010000518.1:0-7486 GCA_035489615.1 Chryseolinea sp. | reverse complement strand
TGGATACCAATTATGCGTTGGTCCTCGCAGCGCCGGCGCACAGCCGGGACCGGCGTGTTATGGAATGGGAGGTCCACTCACCATTACTGACGTAAACCTGTTACTGGGAAGAATTTCTTCAGTCCACTTCGCTATACCGGTAAACGTCGAAGCGTCCGAGCGCGCTGCTTCGTCACTACTGGCCGATATCAACGCGCAGGGTATGCGCATGTCAAGAAGTGAATTGCTGCTGTCATTCATCGATATCGCCAATGAAAAGATGGCGGAAGCGATTCGTAAAATATCCGTTCAGAAAGGTCACGATCCAGCTGGGTATAGCTTGCTTTGCTTTGGGGGTGCAGGGGGTCAGCATGCCTGCGCATTGGCGTCACTGCTGGACATGAAAAGGATTATTTTGCCCTATGACGCCGGATTGCTAAGCGCATTTGGCATTGGAACTGCAAGAGAAGAATGCGTGCGGGAAAAGTTGATCCTGGAGCCACTGGATAAAGTACTACCCGCCCTTAACGCGCACTTCAGTCAGCTCGTGCGCGAGGCCGAGGCGTCCTTGCCTGCAGCCCGGTCAGGCCACGTTGAGGTTGAAAAAATGATCTTTCTGAGATTGGCCGGACAGGAAACGTCATTGGAAATATCCGTCGGCGATGTTGAACGAATTGCCGGGCAGTTCAAAAGCAAATACAAGCAGGTTTATGGTCACTACCTGTCACATCGTATCATCGAGGTAGAATCTATACGGGTGCTGGTAAAAGAGGCCCGGCAGGCGGAGCAGTACTCGCGCACACAACGACGTCGATATACGCCAGCGCCGTCCGGCGAGGTGTCCGCGACGGATCCGGGTGCCCGTAACCATCGCCCCGTGTTTGTCTGGGAATCGCTGCGACCTGGCGCACTGATCCCGGGACCTGCGCTCATCATCAGCGAAAATTCCACCTCTTTTGTCGAGGCGGGTTGGTTATTCGAACTGGACCGGCACAACAATGGTGTACTTACCCCGACAACCCGGCATGCTCCAAAAAAGCGTGCGGCAACGGCGGCCAACCTCGCCTTGTTTACCAATCGCTTCACCTCGGTCGTTGAAGACATGGGTAGCTTGCTGCAGCGCAGTTCATTTTCCGTAAACGTGAAAGAACGTCTGGACTTCTCCTGCGCCCTGCTCGACAAAGACGGAAGTCTCATTGTTAATGCACCACACATCCCGGTTCACCTGGGAAGCCTCGGTGTATGCGTTCGCGAAATACGACGCGTGATCGATTTCGAGCCCGGCGACGTAGTGATTACCAATCATCCGGCATTCGGTGGATCGCATCTTCCGGACATTACCTTGATAAAGCCGGTATATTTCCAGAGTGCGCTTATCGGATACGTTGTCAACCGCGCACATCATGCAGAGATCGGTGGAAAGAAGCCTGGCTCCATGCCTGCCGACGCAAAAACATTGGAAGAGGAGGGCGTTATTATAGCACCCACTTATCTTGTTCGCAAAGGTATTCCACAATGGCGCCAGATCGAATCGCTGTTGAGAACCGCCCGTTATCCCTCGCGATCACCCGATGAGAATTTAGCTGATTTGAATGGCGGACTCGCCGCCCTGACGCTAGGCTCTTCAGCGCTCGAGGCGCTTTGCCGCGAACACACGGGGCGACAGGTCATCCGGTATATGCGAGAGATCAGGCTTCATGCAGCCTCCTTGATGCAGGAAAAAATCTCCCATCTGAGAACACGATACACCGCAACGGAGCGCCTGGACGATGGGAGCGTTCTCTGTGTTACCATAACGAAGCGACGGGCTTCATTAGTCATCGATTTTACCGGGACAGCAAAGGTTCATCCGGGAAATCTCAACGCGACGGTCGCCATCGTAAACAGTGTCGTCTTGTATGTTCTGCGATTGCTGGTAGGAGAGTCGATGCCCTTGAATGAAGGGCTGTTTGAACACGTGAAATTGATCATACCAACAGGCATGCTTAACCCAACCTTTCGTGCCACTACTATGACAAAGTCATCTCGCAAAGGCAGACTTTCGGTCCCCCCCGCAGACCCGGCGGTCGTAGGGGGCAATACGGAAGTAAGTCAACGGCTCACCGATACGCTGCTGAAAGCGCTCGGACTTGCGGCGTGCAGTCAGGGTACGATGAACAACCTGCTGTTTGGGAACGCACGATTTGGCTACTACGAAACTATCTGCGGCGGCGGCGGCGCCACGCCAGGCGCCAGTGGTGCCGATGCCGTGCATACGCACATGACCAATACGCGGATCACAGATCCCGAGATATTGGAATTGAAATATCCCGTCAGGCTTGATGAATTCAGCGTCCGCAAGAACTCGGGCGGTAAGGGTAAGTGGCGTGGAGGCAACGGCGTTATCCGCACCTTCGTTTTTATGGACACCCTGGAGGTAAACATCCTTTCGCAGCATCGGATTGGCGCGCCATATGGTATGCAAGGGGGATCGCCTGGTAAACCCGGGAGACAACAACTAATCAGCGATGGCAAAGTCAAGCCACTCAAAGGTGTCACCGGATTCACCGTGAAGGCAGGCGACAAGCTCATAATTGAAACGCCTGGCGGGGGTGGCTGGGGAAAGGCCTGAGCGATTAAAAAGAGGCTGCCTATCAAAGCAGCCTCTTTAAATCTATTCCGGATTCCATCGATCTTCAGAATGTGAAGTCCACCAATCAACAGATCAACAAATCAACAAATCAACAGATCAATCAATAAACCAGACTCTTTTCCAGCATGAACTCAGCGATCTGAACGGCGTTCGTTGCTGCGCCCTTGCGGAGGTTATCGGCCACAATCCACAGGTTAAGTGTATTCGGCTGCGACTCATCGCGACGGATGCGTCCGACGAATACCTCATCGCGGTTGTGCGATGTGATTGGCATAGGATAGATGTTGTTTTTCGGATCGTCCTGCACGATTACACCTGGCGATGTAGAAAGAACAGAACGCACTTCACTGAGGTTAAAGTCTTCTTCAAACTCTACGTTAACCGCCTCGGAGTGCCCGCCGATTGCCGGTATACGAACCGTTGTGGATGTTACGCCAATCTTGTTATCGCCAAGAATTTTGCGCGTCTCATTTACCATCTTCATTTCCTCTTTGGTATAACCATTGTCGAGGAAAGAATCGATGTGCGGAAGTGCATTCATATCAATTTGATGAGGATATACCTTCGGTCCGCTCACACCCTTCCGCTCATTCATCATTTGTTGAACGGCGTCTTTGCCCGTTCCTGTTACCGACTGGTAAGTCGACACGACGATACGCTTCAGTTTGTACTTCACATGCAAGGGTGCCAGCACTAATACCATCTGGATGGTAGAGCAGTTGGGATTTGCGATGATGCGATCATCGATGGAGAGCTGATGCCCGTTGATCTCAGGCACGATCAGTTTCTTGGTGGGGTCCATTCTCCAGGCTGAAGAGTTGTCGATGACAATTGTGCCTGCTTCCGCATACTTCGGTGCCCACTCCAATGATGTTCCGCCGCCGGCAGAGAAAATAGCGATGTCGGCTCCGAGCTTAGCTCCCTCTTCAATCCCCTTGATCGTGTATTCCTTACCCTTGAACTTCATTTTCTGTCCAACGGACTTTGGCGATGCGATAAGGTAAAGCTCGTCGAAAGGAAAGCTCCTTTCTTCCAAAACTTTCAGGATTTCCTGGCCCACCAAACCGGTGGCGCCTACAACTGCTAATTTCATTTTTGTTTATTTTTAAGGGCTACAAAAGTAATACAATCCCGTTGTGCTTATGAAAAATACCTCACAAATTATTGGGGTGCATGCATTGCTCACGTTTGTTATTTTAGCAATGCCACCCCAACAAATGTTCGCTTTCCCATCTGCGAGCAGCAAACGCCAGACAATTTCTCCCTGTGAAAATGGTCAATGGAAGGCTATCATCTTTACCGAGATAATGGCTGACCCATCACCGCCTCAGGGTTTACCCGAAGTCGAATATGTCGAGCTTTTCAATCGCACTTCCCTGGCAGTATCCCTTGCTGGCTGGCATTTGTCGGACGCGGCCAGCGCGATAACGCTACCGGAGGTGATCCTGCAGCCGCACCAATATCTCGTGGTTACTGCAAAGGAAAACTGGCTCACCGATTCGAACGTTGTGATCATTGCCAATGTGCCGTCTCTCAACAACACTGGCGATTCGCTCGCCCTGACCGATCCCGCAGGAAACGTGATTGACATCCTGAACTATTCCGATGACTGGTATCGCGATTCCCAGAGAAGTGATGGGGGCTGGTCCCTGGAATTGATCGATCCGGAAAACACATGCGAGGCGGCGGGCAACTGGAACGTCACAGAAGATCCACTAGGAGGAACGCCTGGAAAACAGAACTCCATCTTCGCGACGAATCCTGATGTTACTGGCCCGCATTTGATTTCAGCGCAGCCTTTGAACGACGTCACGTTACGACTTGTCTTCAATGAGAAACTTGCTGCCGGCGCACTAACGTCAGGACAATGGATGATTAACCCAGCGCTCGATGTGCTTACCCGTTCATTCGGTGACAGTTCGCGAACATCAATCGACCTGCATCTGAATTACCCCATGCGATCTGGCGTCCTGTATTCGTTATCGCTGCTGGCTGTTCTCGACTGTGCGGGCAATCGGATACAGGAGTCGAAGCAGACATATTTTGCGCTTCCCGAGTCTGCGAACAGGGGAGACGTGGTGATTAACGAGGTGCTGTTCGACCCTCCACCGGATGGCGTCGATTTCGTTGAGCTGTATAATGCATCACAGAAATATATCAATCTCAACGGATGGGCTATTGGTTCAATGGACGAGGACGGGAACGTGCAGAAAACGGCCATTGGACAGGTGATCATCATTCGACCCAATGCCTATGTTGCTTTTAGTGCAGATCGGGTGAAACTACAGTCGCATTTCGATGCGCCCGACACGGTGCTTGCCGAATTAAAGCTGCCCTCATATCCGGATGATGATGGTGCGGTAATCTTGTTCAATGAGGTCGATTCCATCATCGATCGGTTCGCCTATGCGGCGGATATGCATAATGTCTTCGTCCGTGACCCGGAGGGGGTCGCTTTGGAACGCATATCACCCTCGGACCGGTCGGACGAACGCTCAAACTGGACCTCGGCCAGTTCGCTGACTGGATTTGGTACACCGGGACGCAAAAATAGTGCTGCCCGAGGGGTTGCCAGTTCAAATGATCGTCCTGTTCGCGTAACTCCATCGGTGTTTACGCCATTTGCCGGGCTACCGAATGCGGCCGAGATATCTTATCACTTTGATCTCGCGGGGTATGTAGGCACGGTAAACATATGCGACAACCGCGGGGTGATCATCCGTCGACTGGCTAATAATGCTCTGCTCGCGACGGAGGGAGTGGTGCGTTGGGAAGGGGATCGGGACGATGGCCTTAAGGCTCAGTCGGGTTATTATCTGGTCTGGTTTCAGGTCTTCGCTTCCGACGGGGTAGTCAGGGTGTACCGGGAGCCCGTCGCCGTGTCGCCAAGGTATTAGCTGGGCAAAAAATTGTGTGTGTAACCAGCTATCACCATGGCGATTGCGAAGCGGTTTGCGCCCACAAATGGTTAACGCCATGCCCATTTTTGCCAGCCGGGAATTAATTGAGCAATATTTTTTGTTTTCGTGACTGACCGCATAATTTTGCGCATCTTTTACCAAACGGAGAATTTCTTATGGCTAAGAACAAGAAGGTAGTTTCCAAGGCAGCAAAAAAGGCACCCGCGAAGGCAAAGCCTGTGGCGAAGAAGAAGGTTGCCGCTCCCAAAGCCAAGAGTGCTCCGGCGAAGAAAGCAGCACCTGCGCCCAAGAAGGCCGCACCTAAGCCTGCCGCGAAGAAGGCTGTTGTAGCAAAGAAAGCTGCTCCGAAGAAAGTTTTAACACCTAAGAAGGTTGAGAAGCCCGTAGAAAAACCGATCGCGGCTCCCAAGATTGAAAAGGTGGAACCCCAGATTGAGAAGGTTGCACCGGTGAAGAAAGAAAAAGTCGAAAAGCCGGTGGCCGTTAAGCCTGCAGTGCCTGTTGTGAACAAGCCTGCGCCCCCACAATTAACCATTTTTCCAGTGCCCAATCAGAGACCTATTGCCCATAAACAAATTAAGCCTGCTTCTACCGAGGGTGAGCGAACCCGGTATTCTGAAGATGAGTTGAACGAATTTGCGGCCCTTATCTACAAGAAACTCGATAAGGCAAAAGATGAATACAAGATCCTGAAGGAAACATTGAACCGTAACAACGACGAAGGCACCGATGCCACGTCGGGCGGTAATACCAAAGTTCTTGAAGACGGAGCTGAAACAGCGGAGAAGGAAAACCTGAGCCAACTTGCGGCCCGTCAGCAGAAGTACATTATGAACCTTGAAAATGCTTTGATCCGTATCAAAAACGGCACATACGGCATTTGCTCGGTTACGGGCAAGCTGATACCCAAGGAACGCTTGATTGCCGTGCCACACACCACGCAATCTATTGAAGCGAAGATGATGCAGCAGGACTAGTACGCCGTAGCAAAAATAACCGTACACCTTGAACGTAAACGGTCCTTTACGATTACTTTTGCAATTGCCTGGGTCTGCTCCATCATTTATTTGACCTTTGCGCTTTAGTTCACCACTACACTAATCTGTTTTCGTTTGGACTTCTTACAAAATCATATTGAGGCGTTGATCTTTTGCAGCCCGTCGCCGATCCGGCTGGTTGATATCAAGTCCTGCCTGTCTGAAATGTTCAACGCCGATGTTCCCGAGGAGGACATCGTGGGCGCGATACAGCGACTGGATGACAAATTCCAGGCTGAAGAATTCTCCTTTCAGTTGTACAAGGCAGCGGGAGGCTATCAGTTCCTGACAAAGCCCGCCTATCAGGCGAGCATTGGCATTATGCTGAAGCAACAGTCCAAGAAGCGTCTCTCTACGAGTGCTATGGAGACCTTATCAATCATTGCTTACAGGCAACCCATCTCAAAAACTGAAATCGAGAATATCCGCGGCGTTAATTGCGATTACGCGGTTCAAAAGTTACTGGATAAAAGTCTTGTCGAAATTACCGGAAAGGCTGACACAATCGGTCGGCCCATGCTCTATGGTACCACACCTAAATTCATGGAGTATTTTGGCATCAACGACCTGAGCCAGCTTCCGATTCCGAAAGAGGCGATGGCAGAGGTGAATACGATTGGCCAAAATGCGGAATCGCCAGAAATGGACGTAGCTGAGGTGGCCATGGCCGAAGGGCGATTTGTAGGGGATGGAATTGAATCCGTCGAAACTGACAGGCAGGTTGACGCACTTGCTGGTGAGGAAGAGTTGACATCGTCAATCATTGAGGAAGAATTTGAGGGCCTCGAGATTGCGTCGGCAGATGAAGGCGGAGGTGAGCCTGATAATGAATCACCAGAACAGCCGGAAGAACCGGAAAACCAATCTGATGCCCAGGCCTAAATCAAACGGACCGCGCCGAAAGAAAAATGAGGATA
>DATHKA010000517.1:0-3547 GCA_035489615.1 Chryseolinea sp. | reverse complement strand
CACCTGACTATCCAGTGAATAAGGAATGAAATTAGCGATATTTTGTACGGGAGGTACCAAACTTGGGTTTGGTCATTTCTTTCGGTCCAGGACTTTTGCGAAAGCCGCCCCTGACGGAACACAGGTACTTCTACTACCCGTAGTCGAAGAACAGGACAAGCATTTCTTTAGGGAAATTGCTGATGCCACATTTCTCTGCAGCGATGAAGAAGGGGCTTTGGCCGCGATCGATCGATTCTCGCCGGATGTGGTGGTGTTCGACACTGTATATTGTTCCGATCCTTTTTTTACTGCGGCAAGAAAAAGATCACGACTTATAGTCTCTATATCGCCGGTATTCAACCATATGGAACGCGTTGACTACCTTTTCACCCGTAACTTTCATGCACTTCAAATGGGAAGTGTGGGTATTTATAAAGGACTTGAGTTTGCAGTCTTTAACGAGCATTGTGACGTTATACCCGATGACGTATATGCACACCATATCCTCCGTCCCTATCTGACTATTGGCGTGGCCATGGGCGGTGGCGATGCTCCAAATAAGACGCTTCGGGTTCTTCAGGCAATTTCGCGGGTCGATGTGCCATGTACCTTCTGGGTGTTATTGGGAGAGGGGTACCGGCATTCATACCAGGATCTGGTGGATACCATTCGCCGGGATAGCAACCATGAGATCATCCTCGCGAAAACGAATCGTTCCATGTGGAATGTCTTATCCAATTGCACGATCGCCATTCTAGCTGGCGGTCTGACGACCATCGAGGCGATACACGCAGGATTACCGTCTTTGAACATATTTGAAAAACCGGATCACGTAGTGGCTATGGGACGGGAGGTTTTTGACCTTGGCATCGCCGAAGATATGGGATTGTTCGGCGAAGGTGCCCTTCAGCAGCTTGCTGACCGCGTGAGATATTTGTCAGCCAATAGGGACGTGCTGCTGTCCATGAGAAAGAATTCAAAGGGAAAGGTCGACCAGCTGGGACCGGCAAGAATTTACAAACGGATCGCTCAAATCGTGAGGGAAGGCTATGTTTGAGGAACCGAAAGACTTATTCCACTTATACATCAAGCCCCCACGCAATCATAAACTCGGTTGGAAAAGAGCGTTGTGGTTTCCCTTCCAGTGGACTCTCCATTTGTTGCGCGATTTTGCCGGAGTGGGAATCAGAAAGCCGCTCGTCCGGCCTGACTTCAAAGGAAAAAAAATAGTTTACGCGAATACCTACAATAATTATTTAGCTCTCAAATTCTTAATCGATTACTACAAGGATGCAATTCTTGCTACTGATGGGGGTTATGTTGGCAAAATGCGAGGTGCTGTGAATGTTCGCAAGTATTGGCAATACTATCGACGTCTGGACAAATACATCTTCCTTTTGTATCTTTGGATCCATCCCAAATATCGCGTCAAACATTTTGATCGGATCCGAAGCAATTATGGCTTTATTGATTCCTTCGTCGATCTGCTCCGTGGGAATGAGCCTGTTTGCATCTTTATCTCAAATGATCATGTTCCGGCAAGTCGGGCACTGATACTGGCCTGCCGGAAACTGAACATACCCTGCTTTTACATACAGCATGCCAGTGTAACGGACTCTTTCCCTCCGTTGCGTTCGTCCCATGCCCTGCTTTACGGCGACTACTCAGCAGATATCTATCGAAATATCCCAGGCTCACTGGGTGAGATCATTGCGATAGGCAATCAACGTTTCGATGAGTTCGGAAAAGCAATTAGCGGAAGGAAACGGCTAGGTAAGATTGGTGTGGCGTACAATACCCGCGATGAGTTAGCGAGGGTGAAACAACTCTCTGATTTTCTTTCCGCGAATTTTGGAAGCGAAAACATTATCGTCCGGGGACATCCGGCGGATAAAAGAAGTTTTGATGCCGGGTATGCAATTTCACGTGCTTCCGAACAGACCAGCCTCGAGTTTTTGATGGATATTGATGTGCTGATAGCAGGTAATTCTTCAATTATCCTTGAAGCGGCAACTATGAATGTGCAACCCTACCAATACTATTTTTGGGACGTTCCCGACCATTTCGTCGATTACTATGGATTCATCAGAACGGGCATCGCTGTTGAATCGCATAGTAAGGAAGACCTGGTTGCAAAGGTACGGGCCAATTTTGAACAGCCTTCAGCCACTGCGAGGTCACGTACAAAGTTATATGACGCTTCGATCGGTACCCCTTACGAATTTCGCGTTGGTGAACACATCATCGATACCGTTGAAACGATTTTGATGCGTAGGTGAATCATTTTTCGGATCACCGAACGCCCCTTGCGACACGGCGAGTTTCTAAGGTCTCCAATAAATCTCTTTAATCGGAAAGCGAACTGCTTACAAATGGGGCAAGACGCCACCCTAAAGTGACGCAAATCGGCATTTCTGACACAGAGGCTTATCGGTTAATTGTTATATTTGCCATCTTTGGAATGAATGCCTGGTACCTCGAAAACCCTTATCGCTCTTAGGAATGATTGATATTTTCGAGACAAACATACCGTTCCTGCCGAACGGTTGTTCGGTGAAATAATTTCATGGAGTCGGCTTCTGTTGGGTTGGAGTTTCATCACTACGATTGCGCTAAATTGGTTGCGCAATGGCGATGTCAGTATTTGTGAAGATTGACCCTGATGAAGGTAACGACCTGATTTATAACGACAAATGGCGAAGAGAATCTTCTGGTATGTAGTTGCAATGGGGCTGATCGTAGGTTGCGTCCCCAATAAGCGCATCACGTACCTGCAAAATGACAGCGATCCCAAGGCTGGCGAATTCCAAAACACTGACACCATGAAACGGCGGTACACGACGAGGTTCGCGGAATACCAGTTAAAGGCAGGTGATATTATATCTTTGAACATTGCCAGCATCACACCTCAGGAGTTCGACTTTGTGAAGAAATACGAGGAACAACTCGGTATAATACGAAAGCTGAACCAGTATGACCAGTCCAATAAGGGCTCGGGAAACAGCAGGAATAACTCAGGGGGTGGAGGCGGAGGTTCAGGCTCAGGTTCAGTTAACGGCACGGGTGACGGAGGCATAAGTCCTATTGCATTGGATCGCCTGCAGTCAGGTTTCATAATCGATGAAGAAGGGTTCCTCGAGCTTCCATATGTTGGAAAGGTTGAACTGAAAGGAAAGACTATACCGCAAGCGGAGGCTCTTATCAGAGAGAAGGTCAGGGGATATTTCGAAACTCCAGTCATACGGATACAATTACTTAGCTTTCATTTCACAATTTTGGGAGAGGTGAACACCGAAGGGCGTTACACAATCTTTGACCAGAATGCCTCTATTGTTGATGCGATTGCACTGGCGAGCAACTTAACCGATTTTGCGGATCGATCGCAGATTAAGGTTGTCCGTCGGACCGGGATTAATGCTGAAGTCTTTTACGTCAACATGTTGCGCGAGGATATCCTCGGGCAGCCAGGGTTCTACCTGCAACCCGACGATTTCATCATCGTGCCTCCGTTAAAGGCAAGGGCGAGCCGAAAGTACACGGTCCCAACCTACGTCATGGGCGTAAG
>DATHKA010000516.1:0-37129 GCA_035489615.1 Chryseolinea sp. | reverse complement strand
CTCTCCCCAAAAGACAAGGGTGCTCCCGCACCCTTGCAGGCTATCACTCCGACCGCAGTGTCTTCACAGGATTAAGTGCTGCAGCCTTGATAATTGTCGAACTGGTAGTGGCGATACCTATAACGAAGATGGTCAAAGCGCATAGCGCGACGGGAAAAATCCCAACGCTGATTCTATACGCATAGATCTCGCCCAAAAGCCATTCCATGCTGAAGTATCCGGCGGCTGATCCGATAACGGCTGAGGCAAGCAGTACGATCGTGAACTCGCGATTCAGTAGGCGGACTATGCTGTTGACGGAGGCACCCAAAGTCTTCCGCACACCAATCTCTTTCGTGCGCTTCGCTACATTCAGCGAGGCGAGGGCAAAGATGCCGGAAGCAGATAACAGGCCACCCAGTACAGTGATGAACAAAAATACCTTTTGCAAATTCTTATTGGTTTGTCGCGAGTTACCAAGTACCATCTCGGTCTGGTAATTACTTTCGAAAGGCTCCGTCGGAAAAATTTCCTTCCATTTTTTCTCCAGATAGTCGCGCGTTTCGGCCAGGTCAGTGATTTCAGCCTTCACCACCATAGTTGTGTACTGGTTCTTACCGGCAGGATAAAATACAAAGGGCTCTGGCTCGTTCGAGCGCGATATGTTGTCGATGTGGTTTTCGGCGACACCAAGGATAATCCGTTTTTCATTGTGGAGGTAGAGTACTTTTTCGAGCGGGTCTGTCATCCCCAGTTTTTTCAAAAAAGCCTTGTTGACGATAACACCCTCTTTCTGATCGGATTCATTTTCGAGGTTGAAGTAACGCCCCTCGCTGAGCTTTACACCCATGGTTTCAAAATAATTCTTACCGATGCCAAGGGCCTGTATATCATAGGTAAAAGTGTCGACGCGAACCGGAGTCGGATAACTGTTGCCCAATGTGCCGTCACAAATCCCGACACTGATAATTTTCGGATTTGAAGCGACAGCATTTTTCATGGCTTCGTATTCTCGTTCCCCGCTTGTCGTCACCGTAATGATTTGATCGCGGTCATATCCAAACTCGATTTTTTCCTGGAATGCCGCGTTACGGACAAATGTCACCCCGCCTACGAGCACAATAACTGATAACGCAAATTGAAAAGCCACGAGGGTATAACTGAGCATACTGGTTCCGTTGATTTTTACGGAGCCCTTGAGAAGTGCGGTAGGTTTGTATTTGCTGCTCGACAGTGCCGGGTAAATGCCTGCCAACAGGGCCGCGAGAATTATCAGTAGCAACAGGGCAATAACCAGGTTGAGGCCGTTCAAATCCTGCATGCCGTATGAGGCTATCCACATCGAAGCGA
Organism: Chryseolinea sp.; assembly: GCA_035489615.1. Lineage (GTDB taxonomy): Bacteria > Bacteroidota > Bacteroidia > Cytophagales > Cyclobacteriaceae > Chryseolinea. The sequence goes on along the minus strand of DATHKA010000516.1, from coordinate 35,800 downwards.
AAGCAGGAACGATTAACTGCGAGAGGGCAAGTCCGACTAACAGTGAAATACAAATCATGATTGTCGTTTCGAGCAGGAACTGCAGAATAATCTGGCGCCGCCCGGCACCGATAGCTTTCCGAATACCGACTTCCTTCAACCGCTTCGTTGTCATCGCGATTGAAGTATTGGTGAGGTTAAAGCAGGCGATAAGCAGAATAAGCAAGGCAAGCCCACCGAACACGAGCATTGGGGCGGCGCTCACGCGTGTCTGTACCCATCCGTAGCGCAGGTCGCCGTTGTCATACGTGTGTGGCTCTAAGAAAGGTGCGAGCACATAGGCATCAACCACCATGTCAGTCCGTGCCTTGTTGCGCGTAGGAATGTAGCGCTTCAAAGCATTTCCAACGGCCGTAGCATTTTCTGCTGATGCGAGCTTAAAGAACGTCGCGGGATTTCGCCAGTCACTCCAGTCGTCATTGCTGATTTTGTTCATGGCCATGAAATTCTCAAAGCGCATGAGCGCGTCAAACGAAATCGTGCTGTTGGATGGAATCTTTTTTGTGACACCGCCTACAAATACCTTGAATTCAGATTCATTAATACCTTTCAGGATCATCATCTTCCCAATCGGATCTTCATCACCGAAATATTTTGTGGCCAGTTTCTCCGAGAGAAAAATGGTGTTCCTGTCTTTGAACGATTTATGACTTCCGGTCACTAAGGGAAAGTCGAACAGATCGAATAGCGCGCTATCGGCGAAGCAAATGCCTTGATTAAAAGCTTTGTCTTCGTAGCGCAAAGCGCCGCCACCGTATAACACCCGCACATAGTTCTCGATTCCGGCTATGTCTTCGGCCGCAGTGGGCGCCAGAATGGTTGGCGCCTGGAAGTCCCGCATAGGATTTCCGGCAAGGTCCTTTGAAAGCGTGTGTACGGCGAAAACGTTCGCCACCCGCTTGCTGTCCTGGGAGTTGTCAAACTCGATGTTGAACGCTATGAAAAGGTATGCCGAAATGCAACACGCCAGTGAAATGCCTAATCCAAGCGCATTGATTATGACATAGCTCTTGTTTTTCAGCAGGTTCCGGAACGACACAAGCAGATAATTCTTGAACATGGTAATAAGATTAAGCGTATGGGTGACAAGACTAAAATATAGCCAAATTCGTATAATTTTAATAATCAGGTAGTTACGAATGACTCAAACAAAATATGCTGTTCGGCCCCGTGATTGGCGTGCGATATCGAACAATATATTCCTCTGTGTGTCTCTCTCGTGGCCTACAAAAACGAGGAGGTCGAGTTGAATTGGCGGCCTTATTTTACGTTAGATCCCCACGCAATTGTTGAACAGAAGATCCCGCCCGACGAGCACAATCGTCCCGCTCGCACACCTGAGTAAAATCCAGCCGCCAATTCAACCCGACCTCCTCGCACCCCTCCGAATGCACCCCGCATTCTTTCTGACTTTATTCCTATTATTGTACGCCAATTTCAGGAATTGGCCATTTCCATTAATAACTCGGCAATTAGTGCGCACAAAAGCGATAACCAGACTGCTTTTTACCGTGGGGGTCATCACCTGGCTGGCCCTGCTGTTCATGGATCTGTCTGTCCAGATCAGTCTGGCTAACAACCTTCCCCCCGAGGTGCCGGCGTGGCTGTCTGGCATCATGCTCAACCTGTTCATTGCCTCACTGTTCTACTACTATCGGCTTAAGATCGAACGCGACGAGGTACTTAACTTTGTTGACCTGCTCTGGCGCGTATTCGCCACGGGGCTCATTGCAACTGTAATTTCCCTGGCATTGAGGCTCGTGGAGTACCTGCTCAACGACACAAAACTCACCACGCACATCGTGTTCAAGGACCTGATCTACCTGATCAACCTGGGACTCATGATCAGCTTCCTGACGATGGCTTTTGCGGCCTGGAAGCGCCTGATCCTGTATCAAAAGTCGAAGTGGCTGCTCAGGCTCTGGACCATTTTTGAGGTCAGCCTGCTCGTGGCTCTCGTGTATAACAGCCTCCGGATCGAGCAGGTAGAATGGCTGTATTACGTGATCTTCGGTACGCTCGTAGCCTTGTCGCTGGTGCTGTCGGGTAACATGAAATGGGTTGCCTTTCTGAATTTCCGACAGAAGTGGACCAGTCTCCTGCTATTGCTTCTCACCGTATTCTATCTGATGTATATCTTCTATACCAACAGCTCGTTGGCTGAGAGCATCGAAAGTATGACGGCCTATTTCACCAACTACCGGAATCACGTCTTCATCATATCCCTGATCGTATTCGTGACCATCTACGCCATCTTTTCCTTTCTGGTAATTCTGTTTAACCTCCCTACGACGTCGGTATTTGAACAAAAGCTCGAGGAGGTGGTGAACTTTCAGCGTATCAGCCAGTCGATACAAACCGAACAGAGCGAAGAAAGTGTCTACAACATCTTGCTGGAAACCTCCGTCAGTTCCGTGTTTGCCGATGCCGCCTGGCTGGAGATCCATAGCGACAAGCAGCGCAGGATTTTCACCTACAAGATCACCGATAAAGAATCGAACGATATTATCAACCACCTGAACAGCCACAATATCAAGGGTGTGTTCGATCAGGGCAGCGAGAAGACCAAGAATCTGTCGAAGCACCTGGCGTCGCTGCGTGGCTCGCGCTTTCGTTCCATCCTGGCGTTTCCCATCCACGTGAAGGGAGAAAACATTGGCACGCTCGCACTGCTGAAAGAGTTACCCGAAGGCTTCAACAGAGAGATGACCAAGATTGTGTCGACTTTCTCCAATCAGGCAGGTATATCCATCGAAAATTTTCGTCTGATGGAAGAGGCCTTGCAAAACGAACGTTACAAGGAGGAACTGAAGATCGCGAAGACGGTGCAAAAGAGCTTGTTGCCTGCGGTACTCGAACAGGACAAAGACTTCGAAATCGCGGCATTTTCAGAATCGGCCGACGAAGTGGGTGGCGATTATTACGATACGCTTCGCATAAACGAAGAGCTCGTGTCAATCATCATCGCCGACGTTTCCGGTAAGGGGACTACGGCCGCCTTCCATATGTCGCAGATGAAGGGGATTTTTCACAGCCTCGGGCAGAAGGACATCGAACCTGACGACTTCATGAAGCAGGCGAACCAGGCGCTCGTGTATTGTCTTGAGCGGGGGTCATTCATTTCGGCGACGTATTTTATCATCAACACCCGCACAAAGAAGATCCGCTATGCCCGCGCCGGGCACTGCCCCGTGTTGTATTACTGCGCGGCGAAGAGATCGTTCGAGTATTTCAAGGACAAGGGTGTCGCGCTGGGCATGGTGCGCAATAAGAGCTACTCCAATTTCATTCAGGCTTACGAATTCGAGTATTGTCCCGGTGACCTGATGGTACTTTATACGGACGGCGTTACCGAAGCCAAGGATGGCAAGGGGGAGGAGTTTGGCTACGACCGGCTTAAGGACGCTGTGAGCGAGGCATGCGGGCAGGAGGCGAAAAAAATTCAGGACCACCTGATAGCCAAGCTGTACGAGTTTTCGGGCACCAGCAATATAGATGACGACTATACGACTATGATTGTAAAATTTCATTCTGGCGAAAGGGCTGAAAATGAAGTATTTACGAGTTGAAATGTAAAACGAACAATAATAACCAAATAACGTTAATAACCTATGATCCACATCAAGAGACTCCAAGAGGATGGCGCGGACATAATCGTACTCATCGGCGAGATTGACGCCAGCTCATCCATTGAACTTGATTTGGCCATCGCCAAGAGCGTGGGCGAGGGATTCAAAAAAATCCTCGTCGACTGTGGCGCACTGGAGTACATATCGTCAGCTGGCTTAGGCGTGTTCATGTCGTATATAGAGGAGTTTAAAGATCGCGATATCAAGATGGTATTGTTTGGAATGAGTGAGAAGGTGGCCCACACATTTGGTATCCTTGGGTTGAATGAGCTGCTGCAAATTGGAAAGGATAAAGTTCAAGCAAAGCAGATTGTCAATGAACTATAAGGTTAGTGTCGGTTGCAGCATCGAGAATCTGAAGCACGTCAGGGACTTCATCAGAGGCTCTTTGAAGAATCATGGCATTTCGGATCTTGAGGTCAGCGAGATTGTGCTTGCTTTGGACGAGATGTGTTCGAACCTGATGATTCACTCGCACCAATGCAACCCCGACGATTTGTTTGAACTGCACATACACGTTGAAAAAGATAACCCGTTAGTGTTCGAATTAATTGACGACGGAACGGTATTCGATATCAACCAGTTCTCCACTCCGGCGCTCGATAGCATTGTGCATGAGAAACGAAAAGGCGGCCTGGGCATCAGGCTCGTAAAATCGATCATGGACAAGATTGAGTACAAGAAATCCGGCGACAAGACCATTTGCCGGCTGTCGAAGTCCGTTAATTTTGACTAACCGCTTGCCATGATGCTCATCCGACTGGCAGTAGTTTGCTTCTGCGCGATATTTTCTTTGACAACTTTCGCCCAGGCTCCCTCCCCAACACCGAAAAAAACTGAAGTACCGACCATCCTGTTTAAGGCCGGTAGCGCAACGGTTACCACCGACGAGTTCATTTATCTCTACCGAAAGAATCACCAGGACAAACCCGATGAGTTCACACGGGCGAAGATCGACGAGTACCTCAAGCTGTTTGTTGACTTCAAACTAAAAGTTCAGGAAGCGAAGCGTCGCGGGATGGACACCACGGCGGCATTTCTAAAGGAATACAATTCGTATCGGGCAGAGGTGCGAAAACCTTTCCTTCCTGACAATGCCTTAATTGATAGCCTGACGCGCCTCACCTATGCCCGGATGCAGGAGGAGGTACGTGCTTCCCACATCCTGATCGCCCTGAAGCCTGAGGCGACACCTGCCGACACTGCTATGGCGTATAACGAGGCCGTTGAGCTGCGAAAAAAATTGGAGGCGGGTCTGGACTTCGGCGCTGTGGCGGTTCAGTTCTCCAACGACCCGTCGGCCAAAACGAACAAAGGCGATCTGGGATATTTCACGGCGTTGCAGATGGTTTATTCTTTCGAGACGGCTGCGTACGGCCTCAAGGTCGGCGAGGTCAGTGCTCCGGTCAGGACACGTTTCGGATACCACCTCATACGCGTTACTGATCGCCGCCCTGCGAGGGGTGAGGTAGAAGTGTCGCACATCATGGTACGCATCCGGGAGAATCAGGACTCCGAAAAGGCGAAAGACGTCATTTTCTCGGTATACGAGCAATTACAGGCAGGGGTACCGTGGAACGACCTGTGTAAACAGTATTCAGAAGATCCATCAACGAAAGATCAGGGCGGCAGGCTGAAGCCATTTGGCACGGGTGGTATGGCAGGTGTGCCGGAATTTGAGAGCGCCGCGTTTGACCTTTCCAATCCCGGTGACCTATCCGATCCTGTGCGAACCCAATATGGCTGGCATATCATCAGGCTGGAGAGAAAGATACCCCTGGCCTCTTACGATGTGGTGGCGGCCTCCCTTAAAAACCGCGTATCGAAAGATGAGCGCACCAGTATGTCGCGCACTGCCCTTCTGGACAAGTACCGGAAGCGTTTTGATTTCCAGGAGAATGCGGTGGTGAAGGAAAACGTGTTCAAGATGGCAGACTCCACGCTGACGGCAGGCAAGTGGCAGCCCGCAATGGCTACGGGCACGGAAACCCTCTTTACACTCCGGGGTAAGAAGGTGCCTGTGAAGGAATTCATCTCGTACACCATCCGAAATCAGCGCGCCACCCAACATCCGCCGCAACGGTACATCGAACAATTGTACAATAGCTTTGCTGAAGCCACCATACTGGACGCTATCGAAGACGATATTATTGCGCGCAACCCTACGTTCACTTACCTGCTTAAGGAGTATTATGAGGGCATCCTGCTTTTTGAGATCATGGAAAAGGAGGTGTGGACCAAAGCATCAGCCGATTCTGCGGGGCAGCGCAAGTATTACCAGGCCCATACTTCGAATTACAAGGCCCAGGACAGGACGCGCGCTGTTTTATACAGTGCCAGTTCGGATTCTCAATTTCCGGCCCTTCGCGAGCTGATTGCCGCCGGCGACGAGCGTAAGATCCAGGAGTTTGCGATCGCTCAGAAAATACGGATCGAGGGCGGCTATTTTCGACAGGACGAAAAGGAGTTTTTGAGCAAGGTTCCCTGGGCTCCAGGCGTTTATACCGTGGAAAACAAGGGAATGTATTACCTTGCGTGGCTAAAGGAAGTACTGGCTCCGGGGGTGATGTCGTTTGACGAAGCGCGGCCCGCCATAATTTCCGATTTTCAGTCAGCGACGGAGAAAAAATGGCTCGACCAGTTAAGAAAGAAGTACCCCGTAAAGGTTAATGAAAAAGGGAAACAGTACGTTATTACGACCCTGGGATCTAAGGACTCCGCACCGAAATAGGGTTGTGGGGGTCAAATCGGGAGTTTTCCTGGCATTGGTGATACTTGCCGGAGCCTGCGATCTGATCAAGATGAAGGGAGGCGACGGACCTGGCGACGGCGACCGGGAGGCCGTTGCGCGTGCAAACGACACCTACCTCTACCGCGACGAACTGACAGGCATAATTGCACCCGGCACGCCCGCGCAAGACAGCAGCCGGCTCATCGAGGCGTACATCGACAACTGGATCCGGAAGAAATTGCTCATCCAGGAGGCCTCCCGCAAGATGGACATCAACGAGGCCCAGGTAGAACGGAAGATTCTCGATTACCGCTATAGCATCATCGCCTACGAATACGAAGCATTTTACGTGAAACAGAATCTGGACACAGCCATTGCGAAACCCGAAATTGAGAAATACTATAACGACAACGTCGACAACTTTTTGTTGAAACAGAACATCGTACAGGGTACGTTCATTAAGGTGCCCCGAAACGCCCCGCGGACGGACCGGATCAAGGAATTGATGTTCTCCCGCGACGAAAAGGAGGAGACGGAACTTCGGTCGTATTGCCTGAGCTTTTCGGCGGCGTATCACATTTCCAACGACAGTTGGGTGGTTTTTGACGAACTGGTAAGAAATTCGCCGCTTGCGGAAATACCGAACAAAATACAGTTCCTGAAGTCGAATCCGTATTATGAAACCTCCGATGATACGTATCTTTATTTTTTAAAGGTGCGCCAATACCGGATCTCGGATAATGTGTCTCCCCTGGAGTTCGTTACTGATGACATCCGGAACATCATACTGAACAAGCGAAAAGTGGAACTGGCCAAGAAGCTTGAAAACGAAGTTTACAAGCAGGCCTCGGATGAGAAAGAATTTGAAGTGTACAAGTGATATGAAAGTATTGAAATGGATTGTGGCGTGTATCCTGACGGTTGGGACGGTGTGGTTTAACGCTGCCTATGGCCAGGATTCAAAAGATGAGATTAAGCCGATTGCTGAATCGGAGTATAATGGCTTTGTGGTCGATAAGATCATTGCCAAGGTGGATAACTATATTGTGATCCGCTCGGAACTCGAGCGCGCCTATCAGGAGTATTTGACCGCCGGAAATTCACCCTCGCAGCAGGCCCGTTGCCAATACTTCGCTATGCTCGTGCGCAACAAGCTCATGTTGGCCAAGGCGGAGATCGACTCGGTGGTGGTGCTCGATGCCGAAGTGGATTTGAATACGCAGAACCGTATGGATATGATCATGTCACAGTCGGGCCGCACGGAGAACGAGTTGGAGGCGCTCTACGGCAAGACGATGGAACAGATCCGGCTTGAGCTTCGCGACCAGATCCGCGAGCAGATGGTCGTCAGTAAGATGGAAGATGAGATGACGAAGAGTGTCACGGTCACACCTTCCGAAGTGAAGAAATTTTTCGCTAAGATTCCTAACGACAGTTTACCCTTCTTTTCGGCTTCCGCTGAGGTAGCGCAGATCGTGCGCATCGCGAAGATCAGCGCCGAACAGGAGAGCAAGACGAAGGCTGAGCTGGCCGATATCAGGCAGCAGATACTAACAGGCGCCAACTTTGGTGAAATGGCCAAGAAGTATTCCGACGACCCGAGCGTCGTCTCTAACAATGGCGACATGGGCTGGTCCGGCCGCGGCCGGATGGTCCCGGAATATGAAGCCATGGCTTTCAAGATGAAGCCAGGTGAAATATCGATGCCCTTCAAATCGCAGTTTGGTATTCACATCATGCAACTCATTGAACGACGGGGTAACGAGTACAACTCGCGCCACATTCTGATGTCGCCAAAGCCTTCGGACGAAGATCTTAAGGGCGCTACGAAGTACCTCGACAGTCTTCGTACCCTGATTGTGAATGACAGCATCAAGTTTATGTCAGCCGCCAAGGATTTGTCGGACGATGTGCAGACTAAAGGCAACGGCGGATTCTTCAGCGATCGTGACGGCGGCACGCGTCTTACCGTAGATGAACTCGATCCGATCATTTTCTTCAAGCTTGATTCGATGAAGGTCGGCGAGGTTTCGAGACCGATTACTTACCGTACCGACGACGGCAAGGATGCCGTTCGGATTTTATATTACAAGTCGCGGATTGCTCCTCACCAGGCTTCGCTGGAAGAAGACTGGACGAAGATTTATGCGGCGACCTTGAATGAGAAGAAAGACAAAATCCTTCAGAAATGGTTTCAGAAGGCAAGGGGGGACGTGTTCATAAACATTGATCCCGCTTTTAATAATTGCGGACTACTAGACGAGAAATGATGACGAATTTTGCTTCTGACGTAGACGCAGCCAACGCATTGGCTGGAGCATATAAAAAACTTAAAACAGAAATCTCCAAGGTTGTGATAGGGCAGGACGAAGTTGTCCGCCAGGTTTTGACCGCGTTGTTTTGTCAGGGGCACTCACTGCTGGTAGGCGTTCCCGGTCTTGCCAAGACGCTGCTGGTTCAGACCATTGCCAACGCGCTGGATCTTGAGTTCAAGCGCATCCAGTTTACACCCGACCTGATGCCCTCCGATATTGTCGGGGCCGAGACTATGGATCGCGAACGCAACTTCAAGTTTGTGCGCGGCCCCGTTTTCGCCAACGTACTGCTGGCAGATGAGATCAACCGGACGCCGCCGAAGACGCAGGCTGCCCTGCTGGAGTCGATGCAGGAATACGCCGTGACGATCGCGGGTCAGCGCTACGAGTTGCCCAGGCCTTTTTTTGTTCTAGCCACACAGAACCCGATCGAGCAGGAAGGCACTTATCCGTTGCCTGAAGCACAGCTGGACAGGTTTATGTTTAATATCAAGCTGGACTATCCGTCGTTCCACGAAGAGGTGGAGGTAGTGAAGGCCACTACGTCTGATGAGACGCGCAAGACAGAGCGCGTATTGACGGGCGCTGAAATAACTTACTATCAACACCTCGTGCGCCGCGTGCCCGTGGCAGACAACGTCGTTGAATACGCCGTTGGACTGGCGAACAAGACACGCCCTGGCGTGATCAACAGCTCGCAGATTGCCAAGGATTATCTTGAGTGGGGTGCGGGTCCCCGCGCATCGCAGTATCTCGTGATGGGCGCGAAGTGCAATGCGCTTCTCAATGGAAAATACTCTCCTGATATCGAAGATGTGCAAGCGGTTGCCAAGCCGGTGTTGCGTCATCGCATTGTGCGCAATTTCAAAGCGGAAGCGGATGGGATAGGAGTGGATGAGTTGATTGATAAGTTGATTTAAAATTGACAATTAGCAATTGTAGAGGTCCCTGTCGGCCTTTTTCAATATAGATGAACTCGTGCCATCACCAGTTTAATTTTAAATTGACGCGGCTTTTACTTAGTTCAACCGTTGCCAAAAACATCAGCGCTCCTTCATGCAGTATCGCACTACATTGCTAACATTAGTAGGAGTTCTCTGGTCGACCATCGTTCTTTCACAGGGCGAAATTCGGATTGACGTTGTGCCAACGAAGATATCCAGTGATGTAAGAATGATTATACCAAGTGGACAGAATCTTGTGCTTGAGACTTATCACTTTTTTAAGTACAATTATTGGATTGTTGGCGTGGATACATTGAAGGAGCTCGACAATGGTATGCTTCAATCAAAAGGCTTTGTTCTTAATCCGGAGGTATTTAAAATCAAGGTTAGCAAATGCGACACTTTGATCAATAATATTAGAAATGGAGCGCTGGCACACAGTACTTTCTCTGAATTAAGGGCTATGGCTCGAAAGGAGATTGGTTATGATAATAAGGAATTCAATAGCGGTTTTGAAATAGGCCGTCCGTCTTCCAACCAGCAGATCACTCTATGCAATGACTACTTCGCGGTAGTTATCAACAACTGGTTCACTGATCAGGCCGAAGAAATAAAGAAGATAAAGAAAATAAAGACTGATAGACAGGAATGGATAAGATCTAACCCAGACAAAATTAACAGAGACTTTATTCAATTATTCCTTGAAGACTTTGGTTCTTGTGACATCGATCATCAGTCAATTCTTGACTTGATGATCAATAGAACGGATGATATTCTTTTGGTTTGCAAGGACATGGAAGACTTAGAGTTTCATGCCGTAAAGCTTAAACTTTATGATCTATCTGACAAACTGGACATAGATAAAGCAATTGATAAAATTGCCCATTCACCCATTAAGACAACTAGGAAAAATAAATTGGTCAGCGTGTTGAAGAAAAGTCGACACTGATGCAAATGTCCAAGCAACCGGCGGCGGAAGGAAGCAGTTAAAATGCGTCAGCGTGATTGGACGAGTTGACTCAATCAGCCGCTCTTGTCGGCTACTTGCTTTCCAGATAGCAGCATCCCGTACGTACACAGACTAGTCGCGGTAGTTGAGTGCCGGCTTTCTATCCCCCAACACCGCCTCATATTTAAAATCGGTCCCTCTTCTTGTGTTGAGTTCTTTCCAGGCGGCAGTGATGGTGGCGGGTTGTTCAAATAAGTCAATGGCGGTAGCGGCGATCGCCTTGGCTGCGACATTCATTCCTTTGAAACCAATCGTTGTGCCACCCGCGGCGACAGCCTGCCAGCTATGAGCTGCCGTTCCGGGAACCCAGGTAGCAGTAGATAGCCCAACCGTTGGGACAACCCAGCTTACATCGGCTACATCCGTGCTTGCGACACCGTCACGCACCTGAAAGGGCGCCACGGATTGTGTGGTTTCCAGCCGGGGCGGCTTGGTGAAAGTCGTTTGAATTTTTTCAGCAAACGCTTTTTCTTCCGGCGTATAGGTGTAGCCTCCGATCTCGCGCAGGTTCTTATCCATTACCCTGCCCAGTACTTCGTTGGGCTGCATGTTGTATACGCCCGCCATCACCTCAACCTCCACCCGCGTTTCCGTTCCTGTTGCAGCGCCCTGCGCAGCTTTCACCACGCGCTCCCAGGTTGCCTTTACTTCATCGGCATTCGGATGACGTACATAGTAATACGCTTCCGCGAATGCCGGTACCACGTTGGGCGCCTCGCCACCACGTGTGATCACGTAGTGTATGCGCGTTTTTTCTGATACGTGTTCGCGGAGCATGTTGACCATCGCGTCCATCGCCTCAACGGCGTCCAGGGCTGATCGCCCGCGTTCCGGAGAAGCGGCCGCGTGGGCAGCTACGCCATAGAACCTAAATTTTCCGCTCTTATTAGCCAGCGTACTGCCTGTCTCGACGGAATTATCGGCACCCGGGTGCCAATGAAGCACGATGTCCACGTCGCTGAACAATCCTTCGCGAACCATGTACACCTTTCCGGCACCGCCTTCTTCAGCCGGCGTACCATACAGTCGTACGGTTCCTGGTTTCTTATTGGCGATGAGCCAGTTCTTAACTTCAATGGCCGCGGCGGCGGACGCAGTTCCAAACAGGTGATGACCACAGGCGTGTCCCGCAGTCTTGCCGGCAAGGGGCTTTAGTTCGGGTACGGCATCCTGTGATACGCCGGGCAGCGCGTCGTATTCCGCCAGGATTCCGATCACGGGCTTACCCGAGCCATAGGTTGCTATGAAGGCAGTTGGAATACCAGCGACACCTCGTTCTACTTTGAACCCAGCCTTTTCCAACGTCTCGGCTAACAGTGCAGAACTCTTGTTTTCTTTGTATCCGACTTCGGCATATTCCCAGATCTGTTTCGCGATAGTTGAATACGAATCGTATTTGGAGTCGATGGCCTGGATGACTTCTTTCTTCGTCTTCTGTGCGCAGGTCGGATGGGTGAACGTTAACTGCGCAGCGAGGAGCGTGAGTGCATAGAGCGTTGTCCGCATAAGAGAATGGTTTAGGTTACGGCAATGTAGGAAAACGAAGTTGATGGTCAAATGCGATAGGAATTTGGAGATTGATGCAATCGTGGACGATGGTGAAGAACTGGCCGCGCCGACGAGGGTGAAGTTGGATTCGCGGCTGGATTTTACTCAGGTGTGCCGGCTGAACGAATCTGCTCGTCGGGAATATTATATGTTCTAGCTGTGGCGTGCGGATTTAGTGTAAAATAAGGCCGCGAGTCCAACTTCACCCTCGTCGGCGCGCCGCTGCCAACCTCAAAAAAAAGAGAAGGGTAGGAAAGGCAGCCCGCTCAATGTTCATTGCTGGAGTGAACGCACACCTGGAATGAGAATGCTAACAAAGTATCTAGTTTTGGTTCGCGAGCATTTGTTTAAGCAAGAGAGTCGTGGCTGAATCGTTGTAAGGGGTTGCGCCAAGACGAGAAGAGAAGTCGAATGAGCGGCCTTATTTTACGTTAGATTCGCACGCCTTTGCTTGAGACATCAATCTGCCCGACGAGCAGATTAGTTCAGCACCTACACTTGAGTAAAATCCAGCCGCGAATTCGACTTCTCTTCTCGTCGGCGCGCCGCTACACTCCCTGGCGGCCTTACCAGATTTTGACGCGCTCTTCTTTAGGCTTAAACATCTTGTCACCCTCCTTCAGTCCAAAGGCATCGTAGAACGGGTCGAAGTTAGAAAGTGGCGCATTTGCGCGGTACATAGTCGGTGCGTGTGGATCCGTATTCAACTGCGTTCTGAGGGCCTCATCGCGCTGCTTCCCGCGCCAGATCGTGCCCCATGAAAAGAAGAATCGCTGTTCAGGCGTCATACCGTCGATTGATGCCGGCTTCGGATGATCCTTATAGAATCTTTGAAGCCCGTCAAATGCAACGGCAATACCTCCCAGGTCGCCGATATTTTCTCCCAGCGTGAACTGTCCCTGAACGAAGGCTCCAGGCAACGGTTCGAATTTGTTGAATTGCTCGATGTATGCCTTACCCTTTTCCTGGAACTTGGTGAGATCTGATTTCGCCCACCAGTTATTCAAATTACCGGCTGCATCGAACTGACTACCCTGATCGTCAAATCCGTGCGAAATCTCGTGACCAATGACCGCTCCAATGCCACCGTAATTAATCGGTTCATCGGCCCGGTAGTCATAGAACGGTGCTTGAAGAATAGCCGCGGGAAAGACAATCTCATTAAACAGGGGATTGTAGTAAGCATTGACCGTCTGTGGTGTCATATCCCATTCACTCTTATCAACAGATTTCCCGACCTTGGCCAACTCCTCAGCCTTATGAAATCTTGTGGCGGCCAATGCATTTCCATAGTAAGAGGCTTTCTCCGGGAGGTTCTCAACTTCCAGCTTTGCGTAGTTTTTCCACTTATCAGGGTAGCCAATCTTGACAGTAAACGTGTTCAGCTTTGCAAGCGCCTTTTGTTTTGTAGAATCAGACATCCAATCGAGACTCTTGATTCGATCAGCAAATGCAAGCTTGACATTTTCCACCATTTCGATTGCCTTGGCTTTTGCTTCCGGAGGAAAATTCTCATCTACATAGAGTTTACCGATAGCGTCACCAAGCAAATCATCTGTTACACCAAGCACCCGTTTCCATCGCGGACGCATGGTCTGAGTTCCATTCAGATACCGGGAATTAAAGTCGAACGACTCCTGCACGAATGCATTATTCAGAAAACGAGCTCCGCCTCTCAGCACGGCTGCTGTCATATACGTCTTCAGTTCTTCCAGGGAATAGGTCCTGACAATCTTTTCGTATTCTTTCAGGTAAGCAGGTTCAGTAACGATCACTGTGTCAACGTGAACGTTTATGACACTCAAGAATTTCGGCCAGTCAACACTCGGACAAAGGGCCTTCAATTCAGCGAGACTTTTCGGGTGATATAGTTTTTCTGGCTGCCTCGTCTCTTCCTTGGAAAGCATGGTCTTGGCCAGTTGTGTTTCAAGCTTGAGTACCAAATCGGCCTTCGCCTTCGATTTAGCGTCCTCGTCGCCTGATAGTTTGAAGAGGTTTGTTATATAGGTAACATAGCGATCGCGCGTTTCTTTCGACCTGGCATCTGATTTCAAGTAGTAATCCCTCTCCGGGAGACCCAGGCCCCCGGACGAGACATAGAGCGAAACACGATTACTGTTCTTCAGGTCCGTAAATCCTTCGACGTCGAAGAAGGATCCGCCGCCGCTAAGAACATCGTTCGCGAGGTAATCCGGTATTTCCTTCTTGTCGGTAATGTTGGTGACCTTATCAAGGTCAGGTTTCATCGGTGAGATTCCGGCGCGTTCTGCCAATAGCGAGTCCATCCCAACTGAAAAGAAGTCGCTTGCCTTTCGCTGGTCAGAACCCGTGGGATACTTTGCCGAATCGGCGGCCGCCGTTTTCAATACGGTCAGAACGGCATCGTTGCTAGACTCCTGGAGTTCATTGAATGCACCCCACGAACTTTGATCATCGGGTATAGGTGTCTTGTTCAACCACCCGCCGTTGACGTACTTGAAAAAGTCGTCTTGTGGTCTGAGAGCGGAATCAATATTCGTTAGATTGAGTTTGAAATCTTCATTCTTCTCTTCCGAAGGTTTGCCAGAATTGCATGCTGTTAGCAAAGAAATTGACGAGATGACTAGTGCCGGGAGGAAACGGGTCATGGTGATTTGAGTTTGATCGAAGATAAGCATTTTGACAATTCCAGCATTCGATCACAACATTGCGTGACCGCGTCGAGGAGGAAGGCGAAGGAAGAAGCTAAGGTGAGCGGCGCCTTATTTTACGTTAGATCCGTACGATTTAACTACCCAGATACACCCAACCGACGAGCACATCCGTTCACCCTGCACGCCTGAGTAAAATCCAGCCGCGAACCTGCTTCGTCCATCGCCCCTCCTCGACGCACACCTCCACGAAGAATCGACTGCCTCAGTCAAAGTAAGATCTCACTCCAGACCCTTTTCTTTCATTTTATTGAACTCGCGGATTCTACGTGTCATGGCAATGCCGAAACCGATCATCAACACCAATGTGCCAATCCAGACAACATTGATGTAAGGCATCTCAACGGCTTTGATCACCACCCAGTCCTTCTGACGCGTGCGTGTGGCAATCGTGAAGTCATTCGTCTCGGGATGAATGTTCATCAGTACCATGCGAAGGCCGAGGTCGCGGATCTCATCGGGAATACGACCTACGAGGCGGTTCTTAATGACAAAGATCGGCTCTGCGAAGTAGTCGCCGTGCTCGCCCTGCACGCGGAAATGCGCCTTTACAGCAACGTCGTCCGGTGTAAGGTCAATACCCTCGACTTCATAGACCCGGTCGACCGATTCAAGCACGCACACATAGTCGTTCGCGAAAAACTGTTCGCCTTGTTTGATGCGCATCTCCTGCAGGTCACTCCATTCGTCTTCGCCCGCCGGCTTCATGGCGGATGAAACGGTGGTGAACAAGTCGGCAGAAACCGTGCGATAGATGTCCGGCGAAGGAAGCAGTCCGCCCATCTCAGGATTGATCTGCGCACGGGGATAAAGCGTGAAGGCCCTGTCACCCTTTCGAAGCTGAATCTCGTAGAAGGTATTTTCGCCCTTAATCTCAATCGTGTCTTTGGCTTTGTACGCCTGTCCGTTGACGCTTATGTTGAATTTGGCGACCACCTTGTCGCGGTCATCTGTTTCATTCACGTCACTTTTGCGTATATATCCTCCGTGGTGGCGTGGCTCAAGCCGTTCGCCGAAGTATTCTATATCGTAACCCCACATCGTGCGCGTCTCGTTTACGAAGAGGAAAAGGTTATCACGGTTGAATTCCTTACTGAATTGCTTGGAGATCAGCATGCCTGTATTGTTCAGGGAAACAACGCGCGAGTATCCGGAAGAAAACATCATACCAATCAGCATGAGGCCCACACCAATGTGCGCCACGGCCCCGCCTGACAGGCTTGGACTGTTCTTCAGCAGGCCGACCAGAATGGTCGCATTGCTCACCAGTGTAAATACGCCCGCCAACGTGAGCACCATGTAGGGCACTTTGTAGACCTGGCCAATCGTGATGATGATGGCAAATAGTCCTAGTGTTATTAGCGTCGGTGGTATGAGTTCCTTCTTCAGTTTGCCGAGGTCTACGTTGCGCCACCAGAAAAATTGTCCAATGCCCGATAACAACCCTACGGCTACTGCGAACCACAATTGAACCTTGGAATAAAACTTAACCTGATCGGCGGGTGGTGCTATGTTGGCGTCTATTCCGACCAGAGAAAGCAGCTTATTCCACACCGGTATGGAGGTCGGCAGCAGGATCTGGAAGCTCATCAGGCAAAGCACGATGGCCCCAATGAAAATCCAGAATTCGCGCGAGTAGACGGAGGCCTCCTTTTCCGTAAAGGGAATTTCTTTCCAGCGCCAGACGATCAGCGCCACGCCTGCGACGAGGAAGAAGAGCAGGTAGATGAGCAGTTGCCCCGACAAACCGAGGTCAGTGAACGAATGAACAGATGCATCGCCGAGGATGCCGCTGCGGGTGAGGAACGTTGCGTATAAAACCAGGATGAACGTACCGATCACCAGGAACATGGCGGCCTTCAGGGCCGTCTCGCTGTTGCGATAGGTAATCATCGTATGTATGGCGCCGATGAGGACGAGCCAGGGAACGAATACGGAATTTTCAACAGGATCCCAATTCCAATACCCGCCGAAGCTGAGCGTCTCGTAAGCCCAGTAGCCACCCATCAATATACCCAGGCCAAGGATGGCGCCGCTAAACAACGCCCACGGGAGGGCTGGACGCACCCAATCCCGGTATTTACGCAACCACAATCCGGCCATACAAAAGGCAAACGGCACGAGGGTGGAGGCGTATCCCAGGAACAGGGTGGGCGGATGGATCACCATCCAGTAATTCTGCAGAAGCTCGTTCAATCCCTGCCCGTCCTTGGGAACGTATTCAGGGTTGGCCGCGAAAATCGGCGCTTCGGGCATGGCATCGCGCAGCAGGATAAATGGCGAACTGCCAAGTTTCAGGTTCAACCCCGGGATCACCACGCCGAGAACCATAGAGGCAAGAAATGCCTGCACGATCGAAAAGGTAGTCATCACCGGTCCTTCCCAGAATTTGTTAGTTCGGATCAGTATCAAGCCCAGTATGGCCTGCCAGAAGAGCCATAACAAAAAACTTCCTTCCTGGCCGTTCCAGAACGTGGAGATCAGGTAATAGATGGGAAGCTTCCGGTCTGTGTAATTGTAAGCGTAATGGTATTCGTAGTAATGATTGAAGATGATGGTGAACAGGCAGATCGAAATTCCAACAACGGCGGCCGCGTGAAGCATGAAGCCTGCGCGCCCGTTTTGCAACCAAAACAATTTCTTGTCGGGCTCCACGCTCGTGGTGGCTTTGTAATATGAGAATGCCGTTACGAGCGACGTGATAAATGACGTGATGACGAAGATGTGGCCCAGGTTACCAACCAGATAATGCATGGCGTTGCTTTAATAATAAAATTTCGACGCCACCGGGCGCTTCAGATCGTTTCCCTTACACATTTAATTTCTTCTCATCCTGATACTTGGAAGGGCACTTCAAGAGGATCTTGCTTGCGCGAAAGTCATTCTCCACATAACTGCCGATTACGACCACTTTCTCGGAGCGGGTGAAGTCGGCAGGCATGGGTTGATTGTAGTACACCTTTTGTTCACGTCCCTTGTCGTCAATCATCAGGAAGGAAAAGGACACCCGATCGGATCCTTCTTCGAGACCGATGATGTGGCCTTGCGCATCCTTTTTGAGCTCGCCAACGACGTGAATCTCCCTGTCGTTTCCGGAGGTGGACATCGCCATAGCCTGCCCAAAATCGACATAGGTGCTGGCATCGCCAGCGGTCGAAACGATGATGGCGATGGCTGCAGCGATCACCACCAGCACTATAATATGAGACTTCTTCATAATTGAACGCTAAGAGGCACCTTTCCCGAGGGGTCGGGCTGGCAAAATTACGTCACAAACCCCAGAACTAACCGGATTTTTACACCAAAAACGGAAGGGCCCCTTATTTGGTTTTCCGGGGCTTTTCAGTAATGCTCTTTTCGAGCCGGGAGACCTTCTTATCGAGCGAAAAAAGGTAAACAAAGAGACCCGCGATGATGATGAGGATAATGCCTACCACCACGTAGATCTTCCCGTTTGACCGCATAGTGTCGGCCATTTCGGCCTGCTGCTGTGCCTGCGAAGCAAAAGAAATTACTACCAGGAAGACCAGGAGGAGGTGTTTAAGCGTGCTTTGCATAGTCGAGTTCTGCCGTTTTTTCTTCCAGGGCCAGGATGCGGATGCGGAGCGTGGAGATCCAATAGCCCACCAGGAACCAGCCAATTACCGCAGGATAGAATACCATGCGCATTTTGCTGTCGAGGTCGTAGACGTTGAATCCTGGGTTTCCGCCGCTTCCGGGATGCAATGAACTTGAAAGTCGTGGAATGATGAAAATGAGGGGTACCATGGCCGCATAGGCAAATATGTTGTAGACGGCGCTCAGCCTGCTGCGCTGCTCCTGGCTGTCAACGGAGCCCCGGAGTACGAAGTAGGCGAGGTAAACCAAAGTTGCGATAGCCGCACCGTTGAGTTTCGGATCGCCCGTCCAGAACGTGCCCCAGGCAAAATTAGCCCACAACATGCCCGTGAAAATTCCCAGGAGGCCGAAGACTATACCCGTTGTGGCGAAGGCCACAGCCTTGTGATCGGACTCGAGTGTAGGATTGCGAAGATACCTGATCGAATGATACAGCGAGATGCTGAAGAGGCCAGTCATGCCGAACCACATCGGCACGTGAAAGTACAGATTCCTGATCGTTTCGTTAAGGATGTTCAACCGGGGAACGTCAAATAGGAGTCCACCGATATGGACGTACACAACCAGAGCAACCGCTACAATTTTCAGCCAGGTCTTCATATGCGAGGCGGCAACGGCCGGCCTGTTAACTGCGCCAAATATAAGGGAAGAGAATGTAAGCGAGGGCCGTAAGAATGCAATTTATTGCCAGCAGGTTGGTGAGCTCATCGTAGCTGGTGTTGCGCTCAAGTCCGTCGAGAATGTTCTTGGTTGCGCGGATGGCCATCAACAATACGGAAATAATGACGGGAAAGCTCAGTACGGCCATGAGCACGTTGCTGTTGTTAGTCTTTGAGGCAATGGCTGAAATCATGCTGAGCGCCGCCGAAAATCCGAAGGAAGTGAGCAGAATAGTCAACAGGAACAAGGGGACGTCCTGCACCGGATTGCTGATGAACAGGGAGAAGAGGACATAGCCCACGACCGAGATCAGGAGGCAAAGCAAAGTGTTGTAGATGATTTTGGACAGGATCACTGTCTGGGGACTGGCGATAGAATAATAGTATATGGAAAGCCCCTTCTTTTCGCCGATAAAGCTCTTGGCGACGCTGTTGATGACCGAAAAGAGAATGGCGAGCCAGAACAAGGCGGACCAAGTGGTCTCGTTGATGCTGCCCCTGCGCAGACTGAAGGTCAGATAGCAGATGAAGATGATTGCAAAAAGGTAGAGTCCAATGCCAGATACCACCGAGCGACGG
This sequence comes from Chryseolinea sp., assembly GCA_035489615.1. Taxonomy (GTDB): domain Bacteria; phylum Bacteroidota; class Bacteroidia; order Cytophagales; family Cyclobacteriaceae; genus Chryseolinea. The sequence goes on along the minus strand of DATHKA010000516.1, from coordinate 16,039 downwards.
CGGAGTTCGAGCTTGAATTCTTTCCGGATGAGGCTAAGCAGCATTCTGTGAGTTCTTTGCTTCAGCAATGCGCAGAAGGCGACGGATGGATTTAAATGCTACAACCAAACCCACCGCGAAGACCCCCAGCATACTTCCCCCGCCGATGGCGGCAACGAGTGTGGGCTTTTTGGGGTTCTTGAAGACAGTAAAGCCTTCGATGAGCTGAACGCTGTTTATCAATTCAAGGGAGTTCTTGAATTCGATCCTCTTCTGTGTAAGGTCAAGGATTTTGCTATTTACAGCCGTAGGATCAAACATGACATTTCCTTTGGTATTGCTGAAGAACTTGCCGTTGTATATCTCTTCTTTGAACTGCTGCAGGTCGGCCAATTCCTTCTCCAGTGCGGAGAGCATTTGCAGGAGGTAATTTCGCTGCTGCTCAACGCGGACCCGAACAAATTCGTTGCGTTCCAGATAATCTACTATTCCCCTTTGCAGCGAAGGCAGTATACGTTGATCGTAAACGTATACGGTAATGAGATAACGATCACTTTCTTTCAGTTCACTATCGCCATCCTGCGAGAGGTTCTCGATTTGCAGTGAGGCAATCTTGTCGACCGCTTGCGCGTCCATCTTAAGATCCTTCGCCAGCACCTCGTCGTCACCCTCCCGCAAGTGAGTATTGGCATTGTCAAATAGAATCTTGGCGTAGGAAGTCGTCAGAATATTCGAGCTGATGATCATCTTGCTTTCGTACTCCTTCTTAGCTGCCATGAAGTATGTGACGCCCAGCCCGGCACCGACAATGAAAAATATCAGAATGACCCATATTTTGTCGCGAATGATAATGACCACTTTGAGCAGGAGCTCTAACAGGTCGATTTCATCGTTGCTGCGATTGGAGTCCGGTGTTTTTACCATAAGTGCTGGAAAATTAGAAAATATTACAAATTCGGCCTAATCTGTTAGTTTTGTGGCCTTAATTGCTCGATATACATGCATTCAAACTCGGTACTCGTCACCGGAGCCGGCGGATTCATTGGGTTCCACCTGACCCAAAAGCTTTGCGGACTGGGTTATAACGTTACAGGACTCGACAATCTTAATGAATACTACGATGTCCGCCTCAAGCACAGCAGGCTGGATGTGCTGAAAAAGCTTCCAACGTTTAAGTTCGTGCAGCTGGATCTCACGGATGATTCGGGAATACGCCAACTGTTCGAGACGCAAAAGTTTGACTATGTAGTTAACCTGGCGGCACAGGCAGGCGTGCGATATTCGCTCACGAATCCACACGCCTATTTGGAGAGCAACCTTCACGGTTTTTTGAATATTCTCGAGGGCTGCCGCCACGCGAAGGTTAAGCATCTCGTTTATGCGTCGTCCAGTTCAGTTTACGGGGCTAACAAAAAAATGCCCTTTTCTGTGCATGACAATGTAGATCATCCGATATCGTTGTATGCCGCTTCAAAGAAGTCTAACGAATTGATGGCGCACACGTATTCGGCTTTGTACAATCTCCCGACCACTGGCTTGAGATTCTTTACCGTGTACGGTCCCTATGGCCGCCCGGATATGGCATTATTCATATTTACCAAAGCCATACTCGAAGGCAAGCCCATAGACGTGTATAACAACGGAAAGATGCGGCGTGACTTTACCTATGTCGATGACATCGTAGAGAGCATTTCACGACTCGTTCCACGGGTTGCCGCCCCCAATACGTCGTGGAACGGGATGACGCCCGATCCCGCGACCAGCTTTGCACCTTATCGCATCTACAACATCGGCAACAATCAGCCGGTGGAATTGATGGCATTTATTGAAGCCATAGAGGAGAAACTTGGAAAGAAGGCTACTAAAAATCTGCTTCCCATCCAGGATGGCGATGTGCCCGCTACCTTTGCCGACGTTGATGATTTGATTCGCGACGTGGACTTCAAGCCGGCCACGCCCATCAAAGAGGGCATTAGCATGTTTGTAGATTGGTATGTAAGTTATTACAAATAAGTATCGAGATGGAAAGCATTGCAATTATTGGTCTTGGATATGTAGGTCTTCCGTTGGCCGTTGAATTTGGAAAGGTCTTGAACGTAGTCGGCTTCGATATTAACAAAGAGCGCATAGCAGAGTTGAAGAAACTTCATGATCGAACAAGAGAAGTCGAGCCTGAGGAGTTGAAGCTGGCCAAGCATCTTGTCTACAGCAGTGATCTGGCTGACTTAAAACAGGCAAACTATTTCATTGTTACTGTACCGACGCCCATTGATGAATTCAAGAAACCGGATCTGCGTCCACTTGAAGGAGCTAGCAAGACGGTGGGAAGTTTGTTGAAGAAGGGTGATATCGTGATTTATGAATCGACGGTGTATCCCGGATGCACAGAGGAGATATGCGTGCCCATATTGGAAGCGGTAAGTGGAATGAAGTTCAATGTGGACTTCTTTTGCGGCTATTCCCCTGAACGCATTAATCCGGGTGATAAACTCCATCGCGTTACTACGATCAAGAAGGTAACGAGTGGCAGCACGCCAGCGATAGCGGATAGGGTCGATGCGCTGTACAGGTTGATCATTACCGCGGGAACGCATAAGGCCTCGTCGCTCAAAGTGGCCGAGGCTGCGAAAGTGATCGAAAATTCGCAACGTGACGTGAACATCGCGTTCGTTAATGAACTGGCTTTGATCTTTGAACGGATAGGCATCGACACCAGCGAAGTGCTGGAAGCTGCCGGCACGAAATGGAATTTTCTTCCGTTCAGGCCGGGCCTTGTAGGCGGGCATTGCATCGGCGTTGATCCCTACTATCTCACGCACAAAGCGGAAAGTCTTGGATACCATTCGGAAGTTATTCTCTCGGGGCGACGCATCAACGACAACATGGGTATTCACATCGCCAACAAGGTGGTAAAACTGATGGCTCACAACGAATTGCCTATACACAACGCCAACGTGCTCGTGCTGGGGATCACGTTCAAGGAAAACTGTCCCGATATTCGAAATAGCCGGGTAGTTGACGTGATTCGTGAATTGCAGAGCTACGGAATTCAGGTGGACGTGTTCGATCCTTTGGCCGATGAGACCGAAGTGCGTCACGAATACGGAATGGGACTCGTCAAAAGCCTGTCGAAAAAATATCATGGCATTGTGATGGCGGTTGCACATCAGGAGTTTGTCAACCTTGATTGGGATGCTATAAGCTACGAAAAGACTGTCGTGTATGACGTGAAGGGTGTGGTAGACAAAGGTCGGGTTACGGCGAGACTATAATGTCACTTCCCGCCGGTAGAGTAACTCCGATGCGGATAGACATAGCCAGGTAAATCGGTAAATGTGACGGCCGATTGAGCGGCCTTCAGTGTTGATTTCTTTTAGAGGATGAGTATGAAGAAAGTTTTGGTAACAGGTGGCGCCGGATACATTGGCGCGCATACAGCCGTAGAGTTGATTGAGGCAGGATACGAGGTTGTGATCGTTGACGATTTCTCCAAAAGCGATCGCACGTTACTGGAAGGTATCGAAGCCGTCACGTCCCGGAAAGTCAATTTCTTTCAAGGCGATTGTGGAGATGAAGCGTTTCTGAAAGGTGTATTCGAGTGGGCTGGTCCATTTGCGGCCGTCATGCATTTCGCCGCATACAAATCTGTAGGTGAGTCGGTGGAAAAACCTTTGGATTATTACCGGAACAATCTTGGATCCCTTATCTCCCTTCTGAAGACGATGAAGGTGTTTGGTGTAACCAATCTGATCTTCTCATCGTCTTGCACTGTGTACGGCCAACCCGATACGATTCCGGTAGATGAGGCAACTCCCTTCAAGCGAGCGGAATCGCCCTATGGCGCCACTAAGCAAATGTGCGAGCGCATTTTGGAAGACGCTTACAGCCGGGGTTATCGCGTGATTTCTTTGCGCTATTTCAATCCGATAGGGGCACATCCGTCAGCCCTGCTGGGTGAACTCCCCGTGGGAACGCCCAATAACCTTGTTCCTTTTATCACACAAACGGCGGCCGGTATCCGTGAAAAATTAACGGTGTTTGGCGACGATTACGATACGCCAGACGGGACCTGTGTTCGCGACTTTATTCACGTCGTTGATCTCGCGCAGGGTCACCTTAAAGCGCTCGAGTACTTATCTGCCGTCCCTGCAGGTGACCTCTGTGAGGTGTTCAATCTGGGTACTGGTGAAGGTGTATCAGTGCTTCAGCTCATCAACAAGTTCGTGGAAACCACCCACGTAAAGGTGCCCTATAGCATTGGCCCCAGGCGGAGCGGGGACGTTGAAAAAACCTATGGGAACGTGAGCAAAGCAAATCGTATTCTCCAATGGAAGGCACGTTTTTCGGTTGAGGAATCTTTGTTTCATGCATGGAACTGGGAGAAGAAAATACGTGACATCAAAAACTGATTGTCAGAACGGCCCTGGTAGTCCTGGCATCCAGGGGTCGATTCATTTCAATTGAACTTTACCGCGATGATTAAAATTCACATGGTAGAACTGCAGTCGCAGTACCAACGGATCAGAGAGGAAGTAAACAGCGCCATCCAGTCGGTAATTGATTCAACAGGTTTTATTCAAGGAAGACAGGTTTCTGAGTTCGCACAGACCCTTTCTGATTTCCTGGCGGTGAAATCGGTCGTGCCTTGTGCCAATGGCACAGATGCCCTACAGATCGCAATGATGGCACTCGGATTCAAGCCAGGTGACGAAGTCATCGTGCCGGTTCATACCTACGTGGCCACCGCCGAGGTGATCGCTTTGCTGGGACTGAAGCCGGTGTTTGTTGATGTATACGATGCTTCATTCAACTTAAACGTCGACGCGATCGAACCGTTGATCACCAACCGAACGGTCGCGATCGTGCCTGTGCATTTGTATGGTCAATGTGCTGACATGGAACCGCTGTTGCAGCTGGCAAAAAAACACAACTTGCACGTTATCGAAGATGCAGCGCAGGCATTTGGCGCGGTTTACACGTTTTCCTCGGGCGCGAGAGCCATGGCAGGCGCTATGGGTACAATCGGCACAACGTCATTCTTTCCTTCCAAGAACCTCGGCTGCTATGGTGATGGCGGAGCCGTATTTAGTCAGGACACAGCCTTGGGTGAGCGCATGCGCATGATTGCCAACCATGGACAGCGCATTAAGTATCATCACGATATTATCGGCATCAATAGCCGACTCGACACTTTGCAGGCAGCTATTCTGCAGGTGAAATTCAGGTATCTGGATGAGTATACAGCCAAACGCAATGCGGCGGCGGACTTTTACGACGAGGCGTTCGCGAACCATGGCGACATTCGCGTCCCTTATCGTTCGGCGAACTCCACGCACGTGTTTCATCAATACACCATACAGGTTCCAGCGGCAGATCGCGAAGAACTTAAGGAACACCTTCAAAGACAAGAGGTGCCGACGATGATTTATTATCCGGTTCCTCTGCATTTGCAGCAGGCTTATCGGCGCCAGGAATTTCCGGAGGGGTCATTCCCGGTCACGGAAAGACTGTCAAAAACTGTACTTTCGCTTCCTATTCATACGGAAATGACTGCTGACCAACTTGAGCACATTGCGAAATCTGTATTAGCATACTTTCAATGATGGCCGCTGAAGAAAAGGAATTCTCTGCCCATCCCACCGCTGTGATAGACGACGGCTGCGTGATTGGAGCCGGTACAAAGGTCTGGCACTTTTCGCATATTATGCCGAACTGCCGCATTGGCAAAAAGTGCAACATTGGACAGAATGTAGTTATATCGCCTGACGTTGTTTTGGGCGACAACGTAAAAGTTCAGAATAATGTCTCAATCTACACGGGAGTTATCTGCGAAGACGATGTGTTCCTGGGGCCATCGATGGTGTTTACAAATGTGATCAATCCGCGTAGCGCTGTGAACCGGCGAGACCAGTACGCGAAAACAGTTGTGCACAAGGGAGCGACCATCGGGGCCAATGCCACTATTGTTTGCGGACACGACATCGGGTATTATGCTTTTATCGGCGCTGGAGCGGTAGTGACGAAACGCGTTCCAGACTATGCGTTGGTGGTGGGCAACCCCGCGCAACAAATCGGCTGGATGAGTGAGTACGGGCATAAATTGTTCTTTGACTCCGACGGGTTTGCTACGTGTCCGGAGAGCGGCCAGCGGTATAAACTTAATAACGGAGTGGTTACACGCATGGAATGACCACGCAATAAGATGAAGAAATTTGCACTCATTGGTGCGGCAGGCTTTATAGCCCCCCGACACCTGAAAGCCATAAAGGATAACGGCTGCGATTTGGTAGCGGCTGTTGATAAACACGACAACGTAGGCATTTTGGATTCCTACTTTCCGAATGCTGATTTCTTTACGGAATTTGAACGATTTGATCGACATCTCGACAAGCTGAAACGCAAAGGCGAGAAAGTCGACTACATCTCGATCTGTTCACCGAATTATTTGCATGATTCACACATTCGATTCGCCCTTCGTGCCGGGGCAGAGGCGATTTGCGAAAAGCCATTGGTACTCAACCCATGGAACCTGGATGCTATCGGCGAGATCGAGCATGAAACGGGCGGCAAGGTGAACACCATCCTGCAGCTTCGACTTCATCCCAGCATTAACGCACTCCGTGAAAAGGTAAGAGCTGCAGGACCTGACAAGACTTACAAAGTCAAGTTGACGTACATTACTTCTCGTGGCCACTGGTATCAATCCAGCTGGAAAGGAGACAACGCTAAGGCTGGGGGCATTGCAACCAACATTGGCATTCATTTTTTCGACATGCTGATGTGGATTTTCGGAGCGCCGGAGGAAGTCGAGGTCTCGGCCTACCGCCCTGATCACGCTTCAGGGAAGTTGAGATTGAAACAGGCACAGGTCGAGTGGTTCCTGAGTATTAACGCCGATCACCTGCCGGAGGATGTCAAAGCTGCAGGCAAGCGCACCTACAGGACGCTGATAATGGAAGGCGCCGAAATCGAGTTTAGTGATGGGTTCACCGATCTGCATACAAAGAGTTATGGCGAGATACTCAAGGGCAATGGATTTGGAATCGCGGATGCCAAGCCTTCCATAGACCTGGTGTATGCGATTCGCCAAAAGGCGGGCGCGCACTAAGCGTTGTGAGTTTGAGACCTGACTCTTTGCGGGTCAGGCCCCGGCCAGCGCGAATGAGACATTAACATGCGTCAAAATTAGGCAGTAGGGCCTCCTGACATTATTTTTGCCACCTGAGTATTGAATAAGTTGGCACCTGTCGCCTCCATTTAAGACAGCACGCGCACTAACCAGATATCATCCATGAAAGGAATCATACTGGCCGGCGGATCCGGCACACGATTGTACCCTGCTACGAAGGCAATATCTAAACAGCTATTGCCTGTGTACGACAAGCCAATGATCTATTACCCGTTATCGGTTTTGATGTTGGCGAACATCCGTGATATCCTGATTATCTCCACACCGGCCGACACGCAGCTGTTCAAGAACCTGCTGGGTGATGGCTCACAGTTTGGACTGGAGTTGCAGTACAAGGTTCAGCCATCTCCCGACGGACTCGCGCAGGCATTTCTGATTGGTGAAGACTTTATCGCAAACGATCCTTGCGCGCTTATTTTGGGCGACAATATTTTCTATGGCTATAACTTTTCTACGCTGCTGGAGCAGTCAACAAAGTTGAAAACGGGAGCTACCGTGTTTGGCTACTACGTGAGTGATCCAGAGCGTTATGGCGTCGTGGAGTTCGATGCGCAGGGCAAGGCGATTTCGTTGGAAGAAAAACCAGAGGCCGCAAAATCGAATTATGCTGTTACGGGTCTTTATTTCTACGATAACACGGTGGTTGAAAAAGCCAAGCAGGTGAAGCCTTCGTCGAGAGGCGAGCTTGAAATTACCGACCTGAATAAGATTTACCTTGAGGAAGGCACGCTCAATGTCATGTTACTGGGAAGGGGAATGGCCTGGCTCGACACAGGTACTCACCAGTCGTTACTTAATGCCTCGAATTTTGTAGAATCGATAGAAGAGCGGCAGGGTTTGAAAATCGCCTGCCTGGAGGAAATCGCCTACCGCAAGGGTTATATCACTCGTGGTCAGGTCGAAGAACTCGCCAAGCCACTCGCCAAGAATGGTTATGGACAATATCTGCTAAAAATCATCAATGAACGGAACATTGCCCGCTTATGAGACAAACAGAAACCGGATTTGCGGGTCTTGTTGTACTTGAACCAAGGGCCTTCGGCGATGCACGAGGGCATTTCTTTGAATCATACAATGCCCAGACATTGGCCAGGCTCGGTTTGAATGCAGCGTTTGTTCAGGACAATCAATCGTTCTCTACGGCGGGCGTTGTGCGCGGATTGCATTACCAAAATGCACCCTATGCGCAGACCAAGCTCGTACGAGCACTGTCTGGTCGCGTGCTGGATGTAGTAGTTGATCTGCGGAGAACCGAACCCACATTTGGAAAGTGGTATTCAATTGAATTGTCGGCAGAGAACAAGAAACAGCTATACGTTCCCCGCGGCTTCGCACACGGATTCTCCGTGTTGTCGGAGTCGGCAGAGATACTGTACAAATGCGATAACTACTATCACAAAGAATCTGAAGGAGGGCTGTACTATAATGATCCTGTACTGGCAATCGAATGGGGAATAGAAGAAGCAAAGGTCATACTCTCAGAAAAGGATCGCGTGAATCCCTTGTTGGCAAAGGCGAATTATAATTTTTGAACGTGAAAATACTGATCACAGGAGCAAACGGACAGTTGGGAAACGAACTCAGGGCCATCTCCAGGCGCTATCCTGCCGACCAATTTTCGTTTGTGGACGTTGAAGAGATGGACCTGAGCACGAACCGGGCGATTGAGGAATACTTTCAGGACAAGACCTTTGATTTCGTAGTCAATTGCGCTGCGTATACCGCGGTAGACAAGGCGGAACAGGACAAAGCCTCGTCATATCGCGTGAACGCAGATGCAGTTAAGGCAATTGCCATGATATGCAAGCAGAAAGCCATCCGACTCATACATATTTCGACCGACTACGTTTTCGATGGCCATGGAAATCGACCTATTCATGAAAATGATCAGCCCAATCCATTGTCAGTATACGGCCAATCAAAACTGGACGGCGAGCGTCACGTAGTTGAACTGCTGGATAACGCATATGTCATCCGGACGGCGTGGGTATATTCCACCTTCGGCAAGAACTTTGTAAAGACCATTTCCAAGCTGGCATCCGAGCGCGAGTCGTTGAACGTGGTGAGCGACCAGATTGGCTCGCCAACGTATGCAGCCGACCTCGCCTTAGTGATAGTCTCCATCATTCAAAAGGTGGGGAAAGGCGAAGTGGACGTTCCAGGCATCTATCATTACGCTAATGAGGGCGCCATTTCCTGGTACGATTTCGCGTGGTTTATCGTGAATTACCGCAAGCGAAATTGTCGGATCAATGCCATCCCGACAGAAGCCTATCCGACGCCGGCCGTGCGACCGAGGTTTTCGGTGCTCGACAAGACGAAGATCAAAACCACCTTCGGCATCGAAGTGCCCCACTGGTATGAGAGCTTGTCCGCATGCCTGATGAAGCTCCCTGACTGATATCACGGTTCCTTTTTTATAATGTTCAAAGCGGTCAGGGACGGTCTGTCGACGATCCAAATTATTTTCATCGGAATTCGTGCCTTTTCTTTACTTTTGGCGGATTATTTGTGTTCCATTTTTTTAATTCTTCCAGACAATGATCAACAAACTGGCTCCAGGGGTGGAGGTCGTATATGACAAGGACAACACCGTGCCGATCTGTCACATTATTCGCGCGGCATACAGTCCCGGTACTACGGAATTCTTTACGCCTGGTTCGTATTCGCAACAATTAGGCATCATTAAGTATGCAAAGGACGGCTACATTAAGCCCCATTTTCACAACAAGGTTGTTCGCGAAGTGCATTACACCCAGGAGGTGCTGGTGATTCGCAAAGGCAAGGTCAAGGTCAATCTTTTTGACCATGAGCTCAAGCCAATCGATCATGTGATCCTAAACGCCGGAGACGTTATTCTCCTGGCATCTGGCGGGCACGGATTTGAAATGCTGGAAGATTCCGAAATGCTCGAAGTGAAGCAAGGTCCATACAATGGCGTAGCCGCCGACAAAACACATTTTTAAGAAATGATTCCTGTAAACGAGCCGCTTCTTGATGGCAACGAAAAGAAGTACCTGAATCAGTGTATTGATACAGGATGGATCTCTTCCGAAGGCCCATTCATAAAGGAATTTGAGGAAAAAATGGCTGCCCTCGTATCAAGGCAGCATGGCATCGCTGTATGCAATGGCTCCGTCGCCATCGATGCGGCTGTCATAGCACTCGGCATCGGCGCCGGTGACGAGGTGATCATGCCCACATTTACGATCATCTCTTGCGCCGCCGCGATCGTTCGCGCTGGGGCTAAACCTGTGCTCGTCGATTGTACCGCGGACGATTGGAACATCAACATCGATGCCATCGAGGAGAAGATTACGGTACGTACAAAGGCGATCATGGTGGTTCATATCTATGGACTGCCCGTCGATATGGATCGTGTGATGGCAATCGCTGCGAAGCACGGCCTGAAAGTAATAGAGGATGCTGCAGAGCAACACGGTCAATTTTACAAGGGTAAACCTATTGGCTCGTTTGGCGATATCAGCACGTTTAGCTTCTATCCGAACAAGCACATCACAACTGGAGAGGGGGGCATGATCATGACGAATGACGACAAACTCGCGCAACGTTGCCGAAGCCTGCGTAATTTGTGCTTTATTCCCGAGAAACGTTTTCTGCATCACGAACTTGGATTCAACTTTCGCATGACCAACCTACAGGCTGCGCTCGGCGTAGCACAGCTGGAACGATTGGATCAGTTCATTGAAAAGAAACGGGCCATTGGCAAAAAATACACGGAGTTGTTGAATGGTACGCCCGGTATCCAGCTGCCGGCTAAGACGAAGGACGGCAACGAGAACATTTATTGGGTGTATGCCATTGTGCTGAATGCTGATGTTCCATTTGATGCCGAACAGGCGATGAAAATGTTGGCCGCACGGAAAATCGGAACCAGACCCTTCTTCTGGCCAATGCACGAACAACCCGTCTTCCACGATATGGGTTTGTTCAAGGGGGAAAAGTATCCGGTGGCCGAGAACGCAGCGCGACGCGGGTTTTATCTGCCCAGTGGATTAGCTTTAAAGCTGACTGACATCGACGTTGTTTGTACCGAACTGAAATCAATCTTAAAGTAGGGATGGAATCTAATGCTCAGTTCGACGTTTATGCAGCTTTCTATAACCTGCTCTACAAGGACAAAAATTATAAAGCGGAAGCGGACTACATAGACGCGCTTATCTCCCGCTACGCCCGACTGCCAAGCACTGAAGTGGAATTGCTCGACCTTGCCTGTGGCACAGGTCGCCACCTGCAGGAACTCAGCAAGAAAGGATATAAGCACCTTTCGGGAAGCGATATCTCAAAGGCAATGATTGATGTAGCGACAGAAACATCTGCCTCGGCAGGATTCGATGTTCAATACTATAACCATTCATTTCAAAACTCAAACAGAATTGAGCGCAAGTTTGATGTCGTCCTCTCGATGTTTTCGGCGGTGAATTACATCACCAACTTCGAAGACCAGAGCCTGACTTTGCGCAACATCCGGAACCTTCTTAAGCCTGATGGTATTTTTGCCTTCGATTATTGGAACGGTAACGCTGTAGTGGAGTCATACTCCCCGGTTAAGGTATTGAGAAAGAAGGATGGCGACGCTGAAATCATGCGTATTTCAGAAACCAGCATTGATCTCATCAAACAGGATGCTACCGTTAAGTTCACTTGTATGTTCACCAAGAATGAACAAAGACACGATGAGTTTACAGAGGTGCATCACTTGCACTATTACTACTTTTCCGAGATGTTGAACCTCTTGAAATCACATCAGTTTGAGGTCGTGCACATGTCTCCATTCATGCATATTGACAAAGAAGTCGCGCCTAAAGAATGGAATATCAGTATTGTTGCTAAACGTATTTCCTGATTATGCGCGTTCGCATTGTTTCTTACGAAGATATTAATGCCTGGATCCTGGGAAAGTTCGCGCGCAGGCTACATGAAGAACTACTAAAGCTCGGTGTTGAGGTGGATATTGCCAACAAGATCGATGCCGCCGCGGACATCAATCACCACATCATTTACCTCGGTTACGACGAACAGCAGGAGCACAGTGCGATCGATACATTAATGGTTACTCACGTGGATAACCTCAGGAAGCTGGACATTGTCAAGCGCCAACTCAATGTTGCCAAGCTTGGTATATGCATGTCGAAGCCCACGGCTGACGAACTGGCGACAGCTGGTATACCCGTTGAGAAACTAAACTACATCAACGCTGCGCATGATGGCGTTATTGTGCCCAAAAAATACAATATGGGCATCACCAGCAAAGTGCAGCCCGACGGTTGTAAGCGGGAAGGGATGCTCCTGAGCCTCTGCGAGCGGGTGTCTCCTGAAGATTTTCGTTTTACGATCATGGGCATGGGGTGGGAAGACATTATCGAGGCGATCAGGAAGCGCGGTTTTGAGGTGAGGTATTACAACGACTTCAACTACGATGAATACGTCAAGCTTATCCCCACGCTGGACTACTATTTATACTTTGGTCAGGATGAGGGCTCCATGGGATTCATTGACGCGCTGGCGGCCGGGGTCAAAACCATTGTTACTCCGCAGGGATATCACCTTGATGCACCGGGCGGCATTACCCATCCTTTCAATGAAATACATGAATTGGTTGACATATTTAATCAGTTGGCAGCCGAACGAAGAAGTCTTATCAATTCCGTGTCGACCTGGACCTGGCGCGATTATGCGATCAAACATGTCGAGGTGTGGGAGCACCTGCTTCATCCTGAGAAGGCTGTCGTCAGTAAATATACCGATGGTGTCAATTCAATCGGCCAGGCAAACCGGGGAGGTGTGGGTGCCAGATCAAAATACGTTGTCGCCTTGTACACCGTTCCTTTCACGCGCGCGTACCAGAAGCTTCGCCGGGTAAAAGACTTCAAAACGTTCGTGGCGAAATTGAAAGGTTACCTCATCAAATAACGGGCGTCCGGATTCCTTAATGTTTATGATTAGAGTGCTATTTCTAAGTAGTTCGGATAGTCTTGTTGGCGCGGCTAAGGCTACGCTCAAACTTTTTCAGGCGCTGCAAAAGAAGCCACTTGATCTGCAGATGTTCGTTAAGCGGAAGGTCACGAATGAGGCGGCCGTTCACCCCGTATTCACCTTCTTGCCAATGACCATACACATGGTGTTTGACAATCTTGTGCTTAAACGATACAAAGGGGCCAATCGAAATGCCTGGAGCCTTGGCCTGTTACCTAATTGGAATCTCCTGATAAGACTGAGAACCACCCGGTATGATATCATTCAGCTCAACTGGATCAGCGGGGGATTTGTGCCCGTGCGTTTGCTGAAGTATATCAGGAGGCCCATCGTATGGAGACTGTCTGACAGTTGGGCATTTACGGGAGGATGTCACATACCAGACGGCTGTTTGAAATACGAAACTGGATGTGGGGCGTGCCCACAACTAAACTCGACGGATGATTCAGACATCTCCCGCAAAACGATTAACCGAAAGCAGCAAAGCTGGGAAGGATTGGATATGACGATCGTTGCCCCTAGCAAATGGATGGCTGGCAATGCCCGACGGAGCAGTCTGTTCAGAAACAGAAAGATTGTGCATATCCCCACTGGGATTAACACGGAAATATTCACTCCACTCGACCGGGGAAGAACCCGCGAGAAACTCGGATTAAGTGCCGACAAGGATATTGTACTCTTTGGTGCTTTCGCGGCAGTAACGGATCCCAACAAAGGATTTCATCTTTTGCTTAAGGCGTTGCAGCATCTGGCTATCATTCACCCCCATCCGGAATCTGTCGAGCTGGCGGTCTTCGGCAATTATGGAGACGTGTCGTCCGTTGACCTAAAGTTCAAGGCCACATTTCTCGGCATCATTTCAGACAGCTGTAAGCTAAATGAATACTATAGTGCGGCGGATGTTTACGTTCTTCCTTCGCTGATGGAAAATTCACCGAATACTGTGCTCGAATCGATGAGCGCCGGTACCCCCGTCGTTGCGTTCGATGCCTGTGGCACGACAGAGATGCTTGATCACAAGAAAGACGGATACCTGGCACAAGCCTATGTGACTGAAGACCTGGCTGAAGGCCTGCTTTATTTTCTTCAGCGAAAGGGCGACGCAGGCATTAGAAAAGTCGCGCGCGACAAAATAATAACGCGTTATGATATCGATCGCGTGGCAGACCAATACAAGGATTTGTACGAGTCCATCGTGGCGGATGTAAACTCAGTCGACAAGATTCGATAAGCACAGTGCCCGTTCCGGCTTATTCGCGCGGAATAGGATACTCCGTAGGTAAGGATATAAACGCAGCAAGGTCGTGCCTCATAGGTTGTTGGGGCTTGGCCTGTTGAAAAAAGAGCTAATTTGTACACCGTAGCGACTAATTCAGGAGTTGCGTAAGCCCACATCGTCCATTGAGCAAATTACTTAGGAACAGTCTGCTTGTCTCATTTCTCAGCCTCGGTGGAGCTTTTCTGAATTTCCTCTCTCAGATCGTCATTGCTGGCTACTTTGGTGCAAATGCAGAACGCGATGCCTTCTTCGCGGCCAGTGTCATTCCGGCGTACATCAATACTATTGTCGCGGGATCTCTGGGAGTTGTTTTCCTCCCGAAGCTCATTGATGCGAGGGTGAACAAGCAGGTAACGGAGGTCGAACTGATTAGTGGGGTTGCGGGCTTTACGCTTTTGTTCCTGGCGCTGCTGGGGTTGGGGCTGGCGGCCTTTTCCAACCTTCTTGTTGGGTGGCTCTTCCCTGGATTTAATACAGAAGAAAGCCGTATTACTGCGCTATTGATACAGGTGCTATGTCCGGCAATCATTTTTCAATCCTATACGAGCATCTTATCATGCGTATACCACGCGGAGGGGAAGTTTCTTATTCCTGCCGGAGCGCATCTCATCACGCCTCTTGTGAATATTGCGTTGGTAACGTTGTTGTATGACCACCTTGGAATCGTCTCCCTTGCTATCGGTACTTCATTGGGATACACGATTGCACTGCTTATTGTACAGGCCAGAATTCCGATCAAATACAGGTTTCAGCCATTGCTATTCCTTAGAAGTACTGCGGTGGCCGGCTGTCTCCGCGAGTCGATTCCCTGGCTCCTCGGTGGTTTTGTTTATCGGGCTAACACCATAGTGGAGAGAATGGTCGCGTCAAGATTTCCTGCCGGTGTTATCTCCTACCTGGGGTATGCCGGCGGCCTGATAACAACCTTGAGCTTGATCACCATGAACGGCATTGCGACTACTATATTCCCCAGGCTCGCCGAGGCGTGGTCCGCGCGCGACAGGACGAAACTTCAGGATTTGTTTGGCATCAGTCTGAAGTTCACTTTCGCGCTGTGCGTGCCTATTATTATTTCGATCCTGGCTTTTAGTGACACCATTATCAAAGTACTGTTTGAGCGGGGAGCCTTCAGCAGTTCGGATACCACACACGTGGCTGCTCTGCTAACGATCAATACCGGTGCGTTCATTTTCATTTGCATGAATACCATTCCGGGAAAATTGCTTTACGCGACAGGAACCTCCAAGCTGGCAATAGCCAACGGCATCATTGAGGTTGCCATCTATATTGTTGCCGCCTTCGTTCTGTCGGATTTGTTCTCTTATACTGGAATTGCGTACGCGCAAATCCTTTCAACTATGTGCAGCACGCTCTTCGCTGCGCTCATTCTTCAGATGCGATTTGGTGTCTTTAACGGACAAGGTCTGGCAGGCGACATGATGAAAATTGTTATTTGTGGATTAGTTTCTTATCTGGTTATGATATCTTATAAGTTATGGATCGATAAGGCCACCCTGGTCATTACGATCACACTCGGTGGCGCCGGGCTGGCGATATACCTGCTGATGGTCATTCATTTTCTCAAGGAGGGAAGG
>DATHKA010000515.1:0-20050 GCA_035489615.1 Chryseolinea sp. | reverse complement strand
TCGTGAAGCGCGTCACCAGGCCCTGCTTACTGAGTCGTTCCAACACCGGGTGTATCATCTCGGCTTTTCGCAGCGCATGTTCCAGGTCCGCACCACGCGAAACCACATACACAGAGCCCAGTGATCCCTTGTTGATCTGTTCCAATTGTTGTTGCGCCGCACGCGTAGATTCGTCCATGAAGTTTAAGCGGCTCATATCCGTGTTGAAGCGCACATCGCCAGCAAACCAGAAGAACACGATGGTGAGTACCACGACGCCAGCAAGCGCCGCCTGCTTCATCCACGGCCTGACCGCTATCCTTCGGCGGCCAGTCGGCGTTTTGCTCGTTATCTTTGCCGTGCCGGATCGAACGATCTGCGGCAGCACAATCAATGTGCAAAGTGCGGCGCCAATCAGGCTAAACGCAGCAAACAATCCAATGTCCTGCAACACCGAAGCATTGACAAATTGCAGGCACAAGAATGCCAGCACCGTGGTCGCGCCGCCGAGTGTAAGCGGACCCGCTAGCTCACGGATCACCGTTCGCACATCACCTACGTGCGCCAAGTGCACCAGAAAATGCAACGCATAGTTTACGGCAATACCCAGGATAATTGAGCCCGCCGCCAACGCCAGTACCGACACGGACCCCTTTACAAGGTAGAGGCAGCAAAGAGCAAACAGCCCACCGAACAACACGGGAATCAGGATGAGGAATGGCGCGCGCTTTTGACGGAAATAGCCCACCAAGAGAACGGCCAGCAATACGATCATGATGGTCACGGTGAGGATGCTGTCCTTCCTTAATTGCTTGGCATTACCAACCGCCACCGAAGTTCCGCCGAAATAAGTGATCTTCAACCCGGAATGCGCGGCGGTCATTGCTGTTATCTGCTCGTCCAGTTCCTTCAGGAATGCAGTATTGTTACGCGTATCCTGCGGATCGAACATCGGCTCGATAAACAGTAGAAGGGTGCGTTGATCTTTCGTGACGATAAAGTCGTCATACAACGCAAAGTTCGGATCGAACTGCAATTGTTGCAGCTTCCGCAGAACCAGAAATGAATATCCCAATGGATCGTTCACAATCACCCTCTTCAAAGCCACGCCCGAAGGAGAAACCAATTGCCGATAGTTGGCTTCCAATACCGGCCCGATGCTTTCGTTTCGACTGATGGAATCCAGAATGGCAAAATCCCGTTGGTCCAGAAATATGGGAAGGTGATCGTGAATGATATTGTATAGAACAAACAACTGGTCCTCGCCTACCCTGCCGGATACGTCCTTCACATAAGGGTGCAGGTCCTCCCGCAGGCGCAACTCCATATGTTGAGCGGCAACGACCAGGCTATCGGGTACCGCCTCTGCAATGGTATCCGCCTGTGCTACCATCAACACCAGGCGTTCCACAAAGCGCGAGCGCTGAAAAACATCGCGGAGATCGTTTACGCGTGGATCATCGGGGAATATCCGACTGATGTCTTCTTCTATCTTGATGCGGGAGGCGCCTGCACTTAACAGCGCGACTATCAGGGTCAGGAGAATCCAGAACAGCCGGCGCCGTGCGCGGAAAAAATCAAATATTCTGACAAACAGCATCGTTATCTGCCCGCTGACGTTCTTCTAAAAGTTTTGAGTAAGATGTAGGTAATCGTTCCTCCCAGGAGGCCGGCCACCACCGCCAGGGTGACGGCTCCTGCAATGTATTGCACCAGGTTATTCATAACGCTATCGACGGTTAATTCCTGGTCGAATGTAATTCGTTGGCCGTGTTCCCCCATCCACAACGCCCCGCAAAGGTGACTCAGGTAAATGATTATCGGAATCATTGGCGGTATGCTGACGTTCGCCGCAATAATTACCAGCATTTTGTTCAGTCGAAATATGAACGAAACAGCCAGGGCGATAATCATCTGAAATCCCCAAACCGGAAAAATTCCCATGAAGATTCCGAAGCCTACAGAAAATGACTTCAGTGCGTTTGATTCGGACGGGTTAAGCAATTGCTCCCGAAGGAGCTGTCTGATGTTTTTTTTTTAAGAGATCGCCAGGCGTCACGCGGTTTGATGTAAAACAAGGCAATCAGGACCAGCACCGTGTTGAGAATCGTGATGCGCGTGACGTCTGTGAAAGGTCGGAAATGAGTGATGCGCTTGCCCTTCTCCGGATAAAACACCTGAACGGGGATGCTTTTCACGGGGATACCGTTCCAGGACGACCGGACCAACACTTCAATTTCAAATTCAAACTTTCGAGTCAGGAAGTTAATGTTCCGCATCTTTCTGATCGGATACCAACGGTAGCCACTTTGGGTATCCTGCATGCGAAGGCCAGTCGTGACCCAAAACCAAAAGTTGGAGAATTTATTGCCAAAACTGCTCTTGCCTGGAACAGTAGACTGGTTCATATTCCTCGCACCAACGATGATGCTGTCGGCATTATCGTTGAGCGCCGCCAGGAATGAAGGAAGATCAGCTGCGAAATGCTGTCCGTCTGAATCCATGGTGATAGCATAGTCAAATCCCTCAGACAAGGCAAAGGCAAATCCCGTGCGCAGGGCGTATCCCTTACCCCGATTCGTCCCGTAACTGACCTTCCGTATGGCCGATATTTTTTCCAGGATAGCTAATGTGGCGTCAGTCGACCCATCATTCACCACAATGACCTGGTCTGTATAAACCAGGGCATCACTAACGACATGCTCCAGCGTTTGCGCATTGTTGTACGTGGGGATAAGTACGCAGATCTTGTGAAGCCGAAAGAGAGATCGTGTTTCGTTGTGCTCCATCAACTGAAAGTCAGCGTTGCCTTCAACTTGAAAAAAGTGACCGCGGCAGCAAAAAGGGTTGCGTTCACTACATAGTGATCGTTGTGTTCAGCATAGCTGATATCCACATCAACTTCACTGTTCTGGTTGGGATTGATCACAGACAGAAACTTCATGGAATCTGCTGCCGTGAGCTTTAGATCTTTGCCCGACATCACTTCCATGATTTCGCGTATGATCTGCATCATGCAAACTCCGGGCACGATTGGTAAGCCGGGGAAATGCCCTTCAAGGATACTGTGATCCTTATTTATCGAGATCTTCGCCTTGATAGCCCCGGGCACAGGTTCAAATTGTGCCATCGTATAAAAATCATTCAGCAAGATCATTCTCTTTCGATACGGTTCAGTTTCATCTGCATGTCGAACGTATGATGTTGCAGTACCAGCTGCGACGGTGTCGGATAGCTAGTGCCTGGCACGTCGATGGAAACGACCCGCTTTCTGACAGATCCTCTTTCCATCCTTTGTAAAGAAGCACAATCTTTGCGCGTAATGAAATAGTAGCTTTCTTTTTTTTGCCGGACGCCAAAATACACCTCGTCGCCAGCCGTATAACGCGACGGCAGCACCTGTTGAAAAGGAAGTCCGATGATCAGGGCGAAGTCTTTTTTAAGTGTAGTGAGCACGGCTTTCCGGTTCAATTGACGAATGGCATGATGCACGACAGAGGAGCCATCTTTCTTAAAACCAATATCAACAAAAGTAACGCCTGCCTCATTCGTAAAAACGGTACGCCATGTACTGTCCGGCATCGCCTTGATAATAAGCAAACCGCTAAGGTGGTGTCCGGTAACGTTAATACTTGCCTGATAAAGCGATGAAGGGTTGAGCCTTGGCAAGGTGCGGGCCGCACAAGGTTGATCGTATGCAACCGGTGCCAGTGCACGGTAGTCCGATTTGCACTGACATAACGCGAATATCAGTGCACTATATAGTAAAGACCGCATCCGCTATTGGATTATTGAGTTTGCGGTCAATAAAGAATATCGTGGTTTTGTCGCCACCGGGTTCGTTCATTTCAATAGAAGTGGCGACATAGTCGGCCTTCCGGACGGTCAGGTTTATAACCTGGAAAAATTCACGCAAGGCTTTCGACGTGGGCGTTAGTTCAAGCTGATAATTCTCGTCATTCTCAAACACGCGCGCGGTAAAGTCCTTGCTATCCAGTATGGTGCCCTGTACACAATCGATCATAATCCGATTGACCTGTTGAAACAACTTGTTAGATCGCACGTTGATCTGGCTCTGTTTCTCGCCGTCGCGCACAAGCATCTTGTCGCCATTCAATACCATAGTATACTTAAATGGTGTCTGATATTCTATTCTCACCTTGTTGGCACGCTTAAACCAGAATTGCCCGCGTGACTGAATCGTTTCGGTAAGCGCGCTAAGGACTTTTTCCTGTCGAAAATCACTCTCAATGGTCTTTACTTTTCCCGCTTCGCGTGAAAACGCCTGGTGGAAGCCGGCCACATCCTTTACCTGAGTATACCCCTTGGGTTGCGCTGACGCCACAATCCCTGTGAAAATGCCTGTCAGCATCGTCAATATAACCAACACCCTTCCCCCATCAAGCCTGCACATATGCCTTTTCGTTTAATAACTCGTCAACCCTCACAATCTTCAGTCCTAATGCCGAGATCTGTTTGAGCAGGTCCGACAAGATATCCACCGTGCATGGCCCGTGGTCATGAAGGAGAATGATATCGCCGCCTTTAAGGGAACTGGTAATTCGGCGAAGCAAGCGTGCCCGGTCGTTAATCACCGTATCAAGGGAGCGTATACTCCATCCAATGGTCGTATACTTCCCTTTACGCACCGCAGCACCTACCATCGGATTCGTCACCCCAAAGGGAGGACGGAAATAGACAGGCATATTGCCAATGGCACGTTCGATCGCCAGATCGGTTGTTCGAAGCTCTGCTCCTATCGACGACGACGACTGTAAGTCGAAGGTAACGCGATGGAAATAACTATGGTTAGCAACCAGGTGGCCAGCGTGATGCATGCGATGTACAAGCTGTGGGTGTGCCTCAACCCGCTTACCGATGCAAAAGAATGCTGCCGGTGCCTGGTGTTGACTAAGAATATCGAGGATCTTGTCGGTGCGCCCAGCTACCGGGCCATCATCGAAAGTGAGCGCCACCGCGCCCGACGCTTCAGCCCCGCGCCACAGCACAGGAACGAAATAGCCGGCGGACAAGACTGAACTGCCGTAGGCCAACACGGCGACGTAAGCGATACACCACGTAACGTATATCCAAACCGAAATATCCTTCCACTGATCGGCCAATACCAGGCTGATCATGACAGCGACAAATATCCAGTTGACGGTCTTTGACATCAGGATGAGGCAAGCAGAATAAGAGAATGATAGGTATTAAAGTACCTATTAAAAATAAGAATTCGTCTGGGCAGTCGTCGCGCATCGCGTTGTACAACAACCGAAGGAACGCTTCCGCTTTGAATTGTCCGACAAGCAATCGCCATGGCAATGGCTGAAGCACTCGGAAACTCCCCGATAAGGTGCTTGAACGCAGCCCGGGTGGCCAGGGGAAACTGCGCATCGATCAGGGCGTCCAGGCCAGCATCTAATGCTGCATGTCCGCCGGTGCCCGCAAATACGACATCCACTTCGTCTGGTTTGCATGCATGGGTGTTCAGGAACGCCGCGATACCATCCACCAGATCCGTTTCGGTTGGTCTGTAAAAAGATTGCACTCCCTTGAGTTCCACAGACCCCGGTTGATGACTACTGCTGAGCAGGAAATAGGCCGCTCCTTCGCCGTTCAGCATCCCGGTTGCCGGCCCGTTGAACAAGTTAAGACTGCTCTGGACGTCGCGACGAAAGATGCCGAAGCGGCGAAGGATGTCGTGACTCACGTTCGTCACTTCATCCGCCGCGCCGGTCAATAGCCGTTGCGTTGGTTCGTCGGCGATGATCATGATGGCATCGGTGAGGGCGTTTTCAAATGAGAGTGCGCGCTGCGTGTACGTCTGGTTATATCCCTGGCACTGGAGCAAGAGCGCCAGCTGCGAGCCGACTGTATTGTGCGTTGATTGTATGAACGGAGTAGGATTCAGGGCCTGCTCCTGGTTGTCAATCATTTTTGAAAGAAACGTGCCCGTGTCCTCGAGGCAACCATATCCCGTTCCCGTAATGATGCCATCGGGCACCTGCAACCCGGCTTCGCGCAGGGCATCCATTCCGGCAGCCATACCCATTCGAATGATGCGACTCATACGACGCAGTTGTCGCACGTCGAAGTATTGCCCGTAGTCCGGTTCAATGCAAGCAAGCCTTTCACCCGCTTGATCGACCGGTTCGGCCAAGAGCCCCTGTAACGTCAGCTGCTTCTGAGGTGATATAGCACCGATACCGTTTACGTAACACGACATAGCTAAGTGACCGGATTGAACTTGCTGAACACGATAGAAGAACAATTACCGCCAAAGCCGAACGAATTACTCATTACATGCTTCAGGGGAATACCGTCAGCATAGTGCTGCTGGGGAATGATGCCTACCTCGGGGATCGTCGTTTCAAAACGAAGATTGGGTAACAGGCAACCGGTTTCCATGGCCATCAGCGAGAACACCGCTTCGATACCGCCGCTGGCGCCCAGTGTATGGCCAGTAAAGGCTTTGGTCGAACTCATCGGCGGATAGTGATCGCCATAAAGCCGCTTAATGGCCGTGCCTTCAGACAAATCGTTGTTTACAGTGCCTGTACCGTGAAGATTAATGTAGCCGATGTCGTCTCTTGACAAACCGGCCATTGTCAGGGCACCTGTCATGGCAGCAAAAGAGCCGCGCCCCTCTGGTGATGAGGCCGTTTGGTGATAGGCGTCGTTGGTATTGGCATATCCCGATACCCCCAACTGCGAACGAAGATTCAGGTCCTTCATCACGCGTTCCGACACCAACACAACAAAGCCCGCTCCCTCTCCCAAATTAAGTCCGCTTCGACTTGCGTCGAACGGCCGACTGGGACGCTGATCGAGGATCATCAGACTATTAAAGCCATTTAACGTAAATCTTGAAAGTGCATCGGTGCCGCCAGCCACGACAACGTCCAACTGACCATGCAGAATAAGCCGCGCCCCCAGGGCTATCGCATTCACAGACGACGAGCACGCGGTATTGATCGTGGATATGAAGTGTTTGATCCGGAGATCATCGGCAATCCATTCGGTACTCCGTCCACATTCGTGATCTGCCACGTCGCGCAGGTGGCCGGCACTGTGATCATCGGCAAAATCAGGAAAGAATTTCTCGGTCTTATCCATGCCGCCAACGGTCGTTGCCGAAATAACACCTGCTCGCCACTCCTTCAGCACCAAGCCGGATTGCGCGACCGCCTGGCGCGCGGCGTGAAGTCCCAGTAACGCGGTGCGCGACATGCGGCCGGAAACGCCCAGGCGACCCGCCAACGCCTCATTGGTAGCGTCTACCTGGCCAACGGGAAGGGTATCCGCATGAACTGATTCAAACAAGGTGAGTTTCCCAATTCCGGTTCGATGCGACCTGAACGATTCAAGCGATGCAGCAACCGAGTCGCCGATCGCAGAAATGACGCCCAGCCCCGCCACGTAGACACGACCTTTCAAACCGGTTTTGCTGTTTGGTGCGCGGTGATGAAGTTGGCAATGCTTCGAACTGACTTGAAGATCTTAGGTCCGTCCTGTGGATTCTCGAGTTTGATGTTGTAATGCTGCTGCAGCAACACAATCAACTCAAGAGCATCTATTGAGTCAAGTCCCAACCCCTCAACAAACAAAGGCTGATCATCGCCGATATCTCCCGGCTTCAGGTGCTTAAGGTTAAGCGCCTCAATGATCTGCTCCTTCAGATTTGCTATCAACTGTTCCATAAATTAACTCAAGTAAAGTTTTTCAATTGTTTCCGTATCATGAGGCCACGAGGCCTGCGCCCCTTCCGATTTCTCAACCAAATATAAGAAAACATCGTGTTGCTCGCCCAGCACTTCCACCCATCCGGCCACGCAGGTTGATGTCGTGTGTTTCTCCATCACACTATTGACATATCCGGCCATCATCGCCGGCTCAAATGCCGGGGTAACGAAGAAAGCATTCTCGCCTTTGAAACCATGTCTGATACATATTTCACCGGTCACAATGTTGCTTAACGTGTACACAAACAACGCCGGACTCGCAATACCCTTCATGGTCTCGAAGTAGCGCAGATCGGTATCAAGGCTCGCGTGCGCATTCGAAAGCACCATCGCCACAGATTCGGGATGGCGATCGCGCACATCCGTACCCCGCAGTAAAACCTCAACTCCCAGGATGCCGAGTTTGGAGGTGCGGTCCATCTTGTAAAACTTTGGATACTGCACGCCAAGGTGACGAAACGCCTCTTCGCAAAAATCGTCAAGCGACCGGGCCTGGTTCCGGAAGACAATTCGGTCACCATCCCGCAGCGTCTGCTGTCGTATGTGACAATAGCGGGTGATGACGGTCATTCCTTCCTAGTTCTTTTCTTGCATGTCAATCAAACGGGCCAGCCCCCGCAAAGCCTTTTCGTGATTGCGAACGAAGGGATTCTGGTGGTCCCATACATAGCCCGCAAGCACCGAACAGATTTGTCGCTTGATCACCGGATCCGGATTCTTGGAGAAGAAAATCTTCTCCAGCGTTCCATCGTACCAGGCCGTAACGAAAGTACGGAAAGCATCGACACCCTGACGAATGAACAGCGTGTAATCCTTGTCCCAATCAACTTCTTCGCCTTTAAGTTTCTTAGCGACCAGTTTGGCCGCCAGATGGCTGGATACGGTCGCAAACATGACGCCCGACGAAAAGATCGGATCGAGGAACTCAGTCACGTTGCCCGTGAGCACGAAACCCTTTCCATAAAATTTATCGGTGGTCGCTGACCATGACTCGAGCTTTCGCGGTTCGAACACCCACGACACGTCACCGAAGCGTTTTTTCAAATAGTCGTTGCCTTCGATGCAAGCCCGAAATTTGTCTGATTGATCTCCGGGAAGGGTTTCGAAAAAGTCGAAGCTCCCCACAAAACCGAGCGACGTAACGCCCGTGGAGAACGGAATGATCCACGTCCATACGCCGGGCGCGTACATCACCGCGATGATCCGATTGGGTTCATCGTGATTGTTTCGATGCACGTCGTTTACATGCGCGAAGATTGCCTTGCGTGGATCCAGACTCGATGGTTTATCAAGGTTGAACAGGCGGGGAATCACGCGGCCGTAACCGCTTGCGTCGACGATGAAACGCGCTTCTATTTTCTCAGTAGATCCGTCTTTCCGTTGTACGGTAGTGAGGGAGCTTTCATCCGGTAAAAATTCAATAGCCGTTACGGTAGTTTCAAAATCAACCGGCACGCCCCGTTCTTCTACGGCTGAGATAAGAGTAAGGTCGAATTCTGCGCGCTGTACCTGCCAAGTCCAGGTCCATGCGTTGGAGAATTGGTCGGAGAAGTTAAAGTCACTAACGTTGTCACCTTTCATAAACTTGGCGCCGAACTTCTGCTGGAAGTTTTTCTTTTTGACCGCCTCGAGCAGGTCAGTGTCATCCAACACTTCCATACAGCGAGGTAGCAGGCTTTCGCCGATAACAAAGCGTGGAAACTTTTCACGTTCAACCACGCGCACCGACAAACCATTTTTGTGCAACATGGCTGCCGATATGGAGCCTGCCGGGCCGGCTCCGATTACCAAGACATCAGTTTTATTCATGAGTATAGTTGCCTAGTACGTCGTAGCAAAAATAATCGTCCTTTTCATTTGGACTTAAATCTGTGCCCATCATATTATTTTCCTGTTTTTAAAAGATTCTTACTGTCAGTTATTTTTGCCATGACGTACCAGTTCATTATCTCAAGCAGGTTCACAGATTTGCAGCGTGTGGCTCACACCGATGTTGTCGGTCTGGCTGATAATGCGAAGACCGGCGGCTTCAATGCACTTGTTGAACACTTTTGAATCGTACATCTGGCTGTTGCCGTTCGCCATCACCGTAAAGTACAAGGAAGTTTGTTGCAACGAGAACGCCGACGCCTCGAATCGCTGACGATCCCAGAACAATTCCATGATGAATATCTTGCCACCTGGCGCCAGCGCGTCTTTGCATCGCCTAAGTACGGACGTGATTTCAGCTTCCGAGAAGCAATCGAGAAACTGACTCATCCAGATCGCATCGAACCCCGTAGGGAATGGCTGCGATTCGTCGAGCACATTGCAGGGATAGAACGAGATCCTGTTTCCGTAGCCAAGTTCTTCAATCCGTGAGCGGGCTCCGTCAACATAGCCGGGAAGATCCATGATCGTGATCTCTACATCGGGATCAAAGGCAAAACTCTGCATCGACCATTTACCCGTATTGCCTCCGATATCCAGCAGCCGTTTGGGCTTGTGCTGGTAAACCATCGGCAGTACCAGGGGAAATGAGTAATCCGAATAATAGTGGTCAAAAGCAAACCAGCTCTGTTTGGCCTTGTCGGGAAGATTGGTCGACAATCCTTCGTAAATCGTATTCCAGTTGCCAAAGACCCTCAGTCCTTCGGGCTTTCCATTCTTCAAGCTCTCTTCGAGATGATACATGCCCTGATAGCATACGTCCTGGGTGAGATCCATGTTCACCCGCGTCAACTCATCATGTAGAATAAAGTAACTGGTCTTCGTTGCCTTGTATTTCCCATCGTTCAAGACGAGCAAGCCCATCCCCAGGCCGGCTTCGACCAACACGCGGACTGCGTAAGGTGACAGGTCCACCTGCTGTTGTATTTCTTCAAGCGTTATGCCCTCACGTTTCTTTTCTACAACGGCCAGGATATTGCTGTCGCGGAGCACACGGGTAGCCTGAAACACAAAAGGTGCAAAGGCTATCCATTGCGCGAGTTCCATGGCCTTAATCGCCGAAAGTTTGTCTTTCTCGTAAAAATTCATTGCTAGTCGTAGTTTTCCTTGGTCAAAATAATGGCCGCATTGCAGCCGCCAAAACCTGAAGCCGTCTTCAGGCAGATGTTTAGCGGTTGTTTGGTTGCCTGAGTAACGATATTCAACGGTAGGGATACACCGGATTGTTCGTATCCACGAGAAGGCAACAGTTGGTTGCGCCGCAGGCTTTCGGCGTTGAGGGCAACCTCGACGAGTCCCGCGGCACCCAGGGTATGTCCATAGTAGCCTTTCAGGCTGTGGAGTGGCCGATCGGCAAGCCCGGCAAGTGCAAAGGCTTTCGCTTCCATCTCATCGTTGTATATAGTAGCCGTGCCGTGCGCCGAAATGAAATCGACATCCGACTGGCGGATGTTCGCTTCCTCCATGGACTGGCGGATCGCAGAGGCAAGCTCTGCTCCCGTTCGCGAAGGACCCGATATGTGGTTGGCATCATTGCTCAGTCCTCCTCCGGCTATGCGAATTCCGTGCGCAGCACGAAGCATCGAAGGATCAGTTGACAACACTATCGCGGCGGCCGCCTCGCCCAGGTTGATTCCCTTGCGTGCGGCGTCGAAGGGCCTGCAGGGTTCAGGGCTCATGGCGTGCAGAATCTGAAAACCACTTACCACGAACTTGCTCAGCACATCGACGCCTGCCACCACCGCATGGTCGGCTTCACCGGAGGCAATGATACGCCGCGCGACGAGTAGCGCCATAACGCCCGAGACACACGCATTCGATACAACTAACGAGCGCTTGAATCCGAATTGGTCACCCAGAAATTGGGCAAGGGCCGGCAAATGAATGCGGGGATGATCGGGTTGACCCTCCTCCAAAAAGCCGATGTTTCCCTTCGTGGTCGAGAGGATGAATACAGATCGATCGGTGGGAACGGCCGTTTGCTCGATTACGTCTGCGATGACCTGCGAGGTGATGCTTTCCAGTTTCGTCATGCCGCCAGTGGTCACTTTCTTTTCCAGGCGTGCCGCGTAAAATGGTTCCGGGGAAAGCGTTTCGTCCGCAACGAGGTCGATGCCCGTCCGCCCGGCGAGTATGTTGTCGAAATTATCCGCCGACGTGTAGCCCAATGGTGACACGATACAGTCCGCTACGATCCAGGTCTTTCGTTTCATGCCTGGTGCGCCGTAGCAAAAATAACTATACAGGTATGCAGCGTATAATCCATTGGTTCACTATGGTTTAGCTATCTGTTGTATGGTACGTTTATTTGCGATGGCGCACGAGCACGTCAGGGCAAAAAAAATCGACATGGGGAACTCCTTAACGGGGAAATAGAATGTTGGGTATAGATTTAAATCCAAATGAAAGCGCGGTTATTTTTGCTACGATGTATTAGATCAGGTTTTGAGACTTCTTCCAGGCAGCAATGAAAGGCGGAACCGTTAATTGAAGCTCGAAAGACTTTGCATCCACAAATACTTGAACAGAACTTCCCGTGGCAACGGGCTTTCCTGATTTCACTTCGAGGATACGGTACTTAAAATTGAGTTTGGCGGCAGCGGTGTTCAGGTATGTCGTCTCCACGATTACCGAATCGCCATAACGCAGCGGTCGTGAATAGTCGCAATGGACCGAAACTATAGGAACCGCGAAGCCGTAATGAAAACAATCCAGGTAGGAGATTCCATGCTCCCGGCCAAAAGCCTCGCGACCATCCTCGAAGTAGCGCAGGTAATGGCCGTGCCACACAATGCCGAGTGGATCTGCTTCATTGAATCTGACGGTAACTTCTGTTTGATGAGTTAGCACAAATCTCCTTATAAAAGGTAGCAAAAATGGCCAATTTGGTCACTTCAATAGCGCAGTTAGTAATTTATAATTAGTAATTGTGGAGGGCCCTGTCGGGCCCGGGCTTTGTTCGGCTGGCTATCACAAGCTTTGATGCAATTATGCCGCCATCGCCGCGAGCCTGTATGCTGTCATTCGCAACCACCCCGACGAAAGTCAAGTCCAAAAATTACTCATTACTAATTACTAATTTTAAGGACGGTAATATTTCTTTCTCCAGTTCTCAAATTCCTTCTTCTGCATCTTGGTCAATACACCAAAAACGCATCCAGCCCAGAAGTTGCGCATGCCAAAACCCTTAGGTTCAGCCGTCAGTCGTTCCGAGAACAACAACTCTTTCGAACCCATATTCACAAAGGTGACAAATACCGATCCTTCTTCGTTGGGCTTGCTGAAAGTCTCAACAATGAACACCAAGCCAATACCGGTTTTGCCTTTGAAGTCGAAAGATGACACAATACCCTCTATATCGGAAGGCTGAATATGCAGATAATCTTTTTGATCATTGGTGAACATTGCTTGCACATCCACTTCGCCGTTTCGGTCGCCCGTTACGTCGATCGCGGTCGCGACCTTGGAACGGCCAACTGCCTTCGCGACGTCGTACTTCTCGGGTTCGTTAAGAATCAGTTCGTTCCAGGCGGTCATCAGGTGCCGGAGATCCGATTCGGATCCAAACTTTTCACGGTCGCCCAGCAATTTGGCGTGCGAAAAATCAAGTCCCAGCCAGGTGATTTCAGTGTCTTTGTTAAATACGTCGCTCTTGGTTTGTGCAGACACCGCGCCGATTGAGGATAGCAGTACGAAAAGAAACAGAAGGCGTTTTTGAATGTTCATATGATTGATTGTAAGAGGATTTCTTTCAAGACTGCAACTTGGCGAATATACGCATTTCGCAGGTGCACAGTGTTTCGCTGCCCTGGGTAATCATACCCTGCACCACGGTTATGTCAAGCACTTTATTGACGACCTTAACGGAGGTTGTGATGGTTGAGTTGACCAAAGGCTGCCCTTTTACTCTTAAATCTTTTATTGCCGCGATATATCCTATGGGAATAGGAATGTTCTTCTGCGAACATTGGTAGCCAATATGCACGGCGGCTGTTTGGGCGATATTCTCCACCATGCCAGGTTCGGCGAAGGTGCCGTTTTGAATGAAGACATTCTCCGGCTCGATGTCAAAGGTCGTGGTGGCGCTGTCATCGTTTGCTGACGCCAGTTGGTGCACCATGACGATCGGCCGACGTTGAGGAATGTACTTGAGTATGTCTTCGCGGTTAGCCAACATGGGTGTTCACAAAATTGATCATTTTGCCCAAAAATTAAAATAGTTAAACCACTGTTCGGGATACATCTTCACTTTTTGGTCGAGGGCTTCCACAAACGCGTCGAGAAGCCTTTCGCGGAATTCAGCCTTCGACTCCAGTTCGCTGCATTGCAAAATGGTGCTCCCATAAAAATGATAGTGCGAACGCGTTTCCTTGAAAGCGAATACGAGCGAAACGGGCACCTTGAAACTGGCGGCCAGAATGAACGGCCCTAAGGGAAAGTTGGCCTCCTCGGTGAGAAAGAGACGTTTCACCGTCTTATTTCCTTCCAGGAAGCGGTCTGCGTGCAAACAAATCAGTTCATTATTTTGCAATGCCTCCCCCATGGCGTACACGTGCGAAAGGTCGGGCTTAACGAGGATCACATTGAGATTTCGCCGGCCAGTCACGCTCTCCAGGTACTCTTTGATTTGCTGCTGCTCTCCGTCGAACATCACTACATTGACGCGCGTGTTCAGTCGCTTTAACAAATGACCGGCCGCTTCCCAGTTACCAACATGAGCACTGAGCAGGATTCCACCCTTGCCGCGTCTGACTATTTCCCGAAGATTTTCTTCGCCGTCGAATTCATAGGTTAGCTTATTGTCGATGCCCGCCATCACAACAACCTTATCCAGCAGGGTTTGGGCAAAAATGAAATAGTTGCGATAGGTTCCCCGAATGGACCGCCACCGGCTCATGTGCAGACGATGTCTCAGCAAATGATACACCACCCGGGTAGAGTCGCGCGAAAAAATCAGATAGTGAAAGGCCACGAACCGTAGGATAAAGTAGGACATGCCCATACCCAGATTCCTGGCTATAAACACCATGATTCGATAGCCCAGGGGCCTTGCTTGTGAACGGCCCTGCCACTGCTGCGGCATACTAGTACGCCGTAGCAAAAATTACCTTACATTCCTTTCGAGCGTAATTTTGCACCGATAACCTATTAGCCGATTTCAGATAATTCATTTGTAGGACCATTTTGCGATGGCGCACTAGTGGGCAACTTTCTCCCCTACGCGCTTGATAACGTACTCGTAAAAACTCCTGAACGTGTCGATGCCATTGAAATCCTCCGGCTTAACCTTGAATCCGAAGTTGTGTTCAATCACCACAACCAGGTCGATATAGTCCAGGCTATCCAGTTCAAGAACTTCTCGAATGCTTGCCGATGGCTGCATTTTCTTAGGATCGACTTCGAATTCCTCAGCCAGGAAACCATTGATCTTTTCTATGATGGCAGCTTCTTCCATTGCTATTCCTTCCACTTTTTAACAATCAGCGTCGAGTTTGTACCTCCGAAACCAAAAGAATTTGACAAAAATACATCAATATTTTTATTCAGGGCTTTCGTGATAATGTTAAGGCGCGCTGAATCGTCGTCTGGCGTCTCAAAGTTGATGTTTGGAGCGATGAATGAATTTTGCATCATCAACGTAGAATAAACAATTTCACTCGCTCCGGCCATCCAGCATTCGTGCCCTGTCATCGATTTCGTTGAGCTCACGGGAGTTTTGGCATCGCCAAACACCTCGTAAATCGCCTTTGCTTCGCTCGCATCGCCCGAGGGCGTGGACGTTGCATGCGCGTTGATATAGGATATTTCACGGACGTCCAATCCAGAGTCACGCATCGCCATGCGCAAGGAGCGTGAAGGCCCCTGAACGGTGGGATTCGAAATGTGCTCACCATTCGATGAAAAGCCATATCCGATCAGCTCACCCAGGATCCTGGCACCCCTCCGGCGAGCCGACTCAAGGCTTTCCAAAATTACGGTTGCGGCCCCTCCACTGGGAACCAACCCGTCACGCGACTTGTCGAACGGCCTGGAGGCCCTTTTAGGGTCGCTTTCACGCACCGAGAAGGCCCCCAGCGCGTCAAAATTTCCCATGGAGTACTTGTTGATCTCCTGGGCACCGCCGCAGACTACAATTTCCTGCATTCCCTGACGGATAAACATCGCACCCAGACCGATTGCGTGCGACCCGCTGGCGCATGCCGCACTCACCGTGAAGTTTATTCCCTTCAGGCGAAATATCGTCGCCAGGTTCATGTTAACGGTGGAGTTCAGCACCTGAAAAACATTGCCCGATCCCACCATCATCGTGTCCTTCTTCTCACGCATGATATCGATGGCCTCAATAACGGGCAAGGCCGAACTATCGTTGCCATAAATGATGCCGATATCGTGCTTGTCGAGATAGTCCTGGTCAAGACCGGCCAGGTCAAAAGCTTCACGGGTAGCCATGTAGGCAAACTCACCCTGTTCCGGCAACATCACGCGCGCCCTTCGGTCGAGCATGCCCTTTAGTGACGGGCGCTCCACAAAACCCGTGAGGCCGGAACGGTATCCCATTTCCTTGCGCGCCGGATCGAGTACAATTCCCGAATTTCCGCTGTGCAACGACTCCCTTACAGCGTCGAGGCCTTTGCCAATGGTTGAGTAAATTCCGATTCCAGTAATGACGACCCGGTTCATTTAAAAATCGCGGCGCTTAGTTATCAACAAGGCGCAAAAATAGGATAAAATTCCGATCACCGCACCCGCATTAGTTGAAAGTATACGGGAGCAATCCTTCCAGGTTACCCGACTGGATTCAGGTGTATAAGCCGCCGTTGATGGACAAAACCGTCCCGGTAATGTACGACGCCTTCCTGGACGCCAAAAAAGCTACTGCATCGGCTACTTCTTCGGGCTCGCCAAAGCGCTTCATCGGAATCAGCAACTTCAATTCGCCCTCGTTGAGGTCCTGGGTCATGTCGGTGCGGATGAACCCTGGAGCAACTGCATTTACGGTGATTCCCCGGCGGGCAACCTCCTGAGCAAGCGCCTTGGTAGCACCAATCACGCCGGCTTTGGCTGCCGAATAGTTGGTCTGTCCGGGCATGCCTTTTATTCCACTGAGAGACACAACGGTAACGATACGTCCATATCGATTCGCCAGCATGGCATTCATAACACTGCGCGACACATAGTAGAAGGCATCGAGGCTGGAGCCCAACACGCGACGCCACTGTTCATCCGTCATGAACACCATCAACGCGTCTTCGCGAACGCCGGCATTGTTGACCAGCACTTCTATAACGTCCTCCTTATGCGCATCAACCCATCCTCCCAGCACGGAATCTACTTGCGCCTTGTCCGACACGTCGAACTTCAATAGGATGGCCGTCACATTATACGCGGCAACCAACGCCGCCGTTTTTTGGGCCTCCTCGTCGTTGCTTCGATAATTGATGAGAATGTTGTATTGCTGTTCCGCCAGCTTCAGGCAAATAGCCCGACCGATACCGCGAGAACCACCGGTGACCAGCGCAAATTTCATGTGCTAATAATTTTTGGACACATAGAATCACCGGCCGAATTATCATCCCTGTGGGTGGACAAAGTATAGGGTGATTTCATAGGGTCACAGTTTAACGGTTGCGCCGAGCTTCAACAGATACTGACGCATTTTGCGTATGTCTTCGTACCGCGGCTTGTCTTCCACGATGGGTCCTACAATTTCACGCACATTCTCGTATAAGGAATGTGAAAATGGGGAGAGACGCGGTTGACATTTGAGAAAATCAATAGCCTGCACAACGGCCAGTGCCTGGATGGCCAACACATCGAAGGCGTTATCAATTACCCGTCGTGTCATGAGGGCAGCATTGCAACCCATGCTCACGATGTCCTGATTGTCATTGTTATTGGAGATGCTATGCAAATACATCGGGAACGACAACGTCTGATTCTCAGCGGTAGTCGAGGTTGCCGTGAACTGCATGCCTTGCAAACCAAAATTTAATCCCAGCGTTCCGAGATTGATGAATGGCGACAGCTTTTGATTCAGTTTATCGTTGAGCAGATAGTTCAACTGCCGTTCCGACAACATCGTGAGTTTAGTGATTACAATCTTGAGTTTATCCATGGCGAGCGCAACATAGTCACCGTGGAAATTGCCGCCGTGATATACATTCTCGCGATCGTGGTCAACGATGGGATTGTCGTTGACAGAATTCACCTC
Source organism: Chryseolinea sp. (assembly GCA_035489615.1). Classification (GTDB taxonomy): domain Bacteria; phylum Bacteroidota; class Bacteroidia; order Cytophagales; family Cyclobacteriaceae; genus Chryseolinea. The sequence goes on along the minus strand of DATHKA010000515.1, from coordinate 2,185 downwards.
ATCCTCCAATACCCGTTGTACTTCTGCTATAGTGTCTGAAACCGGCCCAAGTATCTGGGGAACGCATCTCAGCGAGTAGTATTCCTGTACCTTATCGGTAAAGACCGCTTCCACGATCTTTCGGTGATAGAGATGGTCGGGACGCTTGCGAATGAGCTTGCTGTCGGCCAGCACATGCCGCATGGCCTCGGCTATTCTTGACTGACCGGGGTGATGCTTGACGTGATTGAGCTCAAAAGAGAAATGATCGTCGAACGACTTCATCAATTCATTCGTGATGGCGGACATGACCACCGAGCATCCAATGAGATAGTGCGCGTGGATAACGTTCACCATGCCGATTCCTGTCATGGCCGACGTACCATTCATGAGTGACAACCCTTCCCGCAGATAAATCTGCAGCGGCTTGATTCCTCTCGAGGCAAACACTTCACCAGCCGGCCGAAGCTGGCCATCTACCAGCACTTCGCCTTCACCAATGAGATTCAACGCAAGATGTGCCAGCTGTACCAGGTCTCCGCTCGCCCCTACACCGCCGCGTTCAAAAATGCATGCCGATATTTTTTCGTTGATGAGTTTTGTCAACAGCTCAACCGCCGACGGATGGATTCCAGAGTAACCTTGCATAAGGCTGTTGAGCCTTGCCAGCATGGTAGCCCGCGACAAATCTTCCGGCATCGGTGCGCCGGCTCCGGCGCTGTGGCTTCGGATAAGATTGTATTGGAGTTGGTGTTGATCGGCCTCGCTGATTTTGTACTGGGCCATCGGGCCAAAACCCGTGTTTATTCCATAGATGATCTTGTTCTCGGCGTACGACTGCAGAAACGAATAGTTCTTTTCTACCTTCGTCACAGCTGCCTCGGCGAGTTCAATGTTTTCACCGAGGTACAAGACCTTTTCGAAATCGCTGAATGACAGTCTACCCTGTCCAATTTTTACCATACCAAGCGTGGTGGTTTAAAGAAATGGCGCAAAATAGCAAAGCCAGCATAAATATCACACGATTTTAATTGTCCGGGCCCACCTTCGCCAAAAATGTGACGTCTATCACTTCAACAGCTCGGCATCGACTACGATAAAATTGATGTGGTCCATGTCATCGGAATTCAGCTTGAGTTTGCCCTTCACGGTGATCAGATCATCGACCTGGAACTTTGATTGACTCTTCGTAAAATTCACCTCAACAATTGACTCGGGACCGCCGCCGCCACAAAAATAACACTGACTCATCGGATATTTTGACAAGATGATGTACCCGCCGCCTTCCGGGGCGAACGGAACATAATATCCCTCAATAACCACCTCTTTTCCCTCGGTAGACTTAAGCTCCGGAGGAAAGTTCGGATGAAGCAGATACTCCTGTGCCTTCTCGTAGTACTTGGGCTCAAATTTCGTCTTGGCAAACAGCGCCCATGAGTCAGGTCTGGTCTGTCCCGCGACAGGCAACATGGAGGCCGACACAACAATGATCAGCGCGACAATCTTGAAAGTAAGACGCATACAAGGTCGTTTACAGTTGGGTCTACCGGCGACGTTCAACGCCAGGTGCACAGTCGACCAACGGGCCAATTTATTTAAACTCCTAGCCGTTTCCCGCTAGAACCTCAGAAATATCCGTGCGATAAGCCTGTATCGCGGGAATAATAGCACAAAGCAGTCCCAACAGCACGCTGGCCGCCAGTAATGCGTACTCTGCCGGATGAAAGGTCCAGCCAGTAATGCCGGTCTTCTGTGTTTGTTCCAGCCAGAGGGGAACAACCATGAGCGCAAGATGACCGAGCAACAGACCCAGCACGCTTCCCAACAGCGTAAGCAGTGTGCCCTCAAGCATGATGGCAAGGAACAATTTATTTCGGCTCGCGCCCATCACCCGCATGATGGCCATGTCGTAGCGACGTTCCTGCAGGGAGTTGTACAAGGCGATAAAGATGCTCATGGCGGCGATAATGACCAACAAACAGGCAAAAGCCATGAGCAGGTCCGCGCCTGCGCCGATTATCGAAAATAAACGAGCCGTCTCGAATGCTGGCGATGCTGCCTGCATCGTCGAGTTCGAATTTACCAGCCTCGGCAGCTGAACAGCCCCCATGGCCGAACGATATCGCACCAGCAACGAAGTGATCTCTTTTACGGAATCTCCGCGCATAACAGAAGGGATAAGCGCCGAACGCATCGTCAGGGGAAT
>DATHKA010000514.1:0-5387 GCA_035489615.1 Chryseolinea sp. | reverse complement strand
TGCTACCATCAACGAGGCCTATCGCGTGGCGGAAAATTTTGCGCACGGCCTTTCCGGCCAGGCGGATTTCGAAGCCAAAGCAAAAGAGCAGGGATTTCTCATCCAGGATGCCAAGAATATCCTCGCTGGCGATCGTCGAATCGGCACGCTGGGTGATGCCCGTCAGGTAGTTATGTGGCTGTTCCGCGATGCCTCCAAGGGCGATGTATCGGAGGTGTTCAATCTCGACGATCAGAATGTGGTTGCTGTGATGACCGCAGAAATCAGCAAAGGCTTCAAGCCGTTCGAAACGGTGAAGGCAGAAATTACACCCGCCGTTCGCAATGAGGCGAAGGGCAAGGTGATCAGCGAAAAGCTTGCCGCAGCAAAAGGAACGCTGGAGGAAGTAGCAGCGGCTTTCGGTTCGGATGCCAATGTGTATAGCAGCAGCGATCTGAAACTCAATGGCAACTCACTGCCTACTGTTGGTTTTGATCCGCTTGCCGTTGGCTCGGCTTTCTCGCTGGAAAGTGGTAAACGTTCAGCCCCGATCTCAGGCGAGAACGGCGTCGTGATTATTGAAATGCAAAATAAGACCGTGGCACCTTCGGCTGGCGATTACAGCGCTTATAAGTCACAGCTCGAGCAGACCACCATCAACCGGAACAGCGTCGGCATTTCGGAGGCGATCAAGGACAATTCGAACATTGTAGACAGGCGCTACAAGTTCTATTAAAATACAGCAGAGTTACCGCGACGCCTCTCCCGGAATCATCTGTGGAGAGGCGTTGTTATTTTGAGATGGACGACAATTGGATAGAATCTTTTCGCGAAAAGCTGGATGAGCACTATGCGTGGCCTGCCCTGTACACGTACAAGTTCATTGTGCCCAAAGGAAAAGAGGACGAGGTGAAGGAACTGTTTCCCTTTCATCCTTCTACCGAAAGAAACTCCAGGCAAGGCAACTACACCAGCATAACGGTGCAGCTGATGATGCCGTCGGGCGAGGCCGTCGTCGAGATCTATAAAAAGGCAGCGCTGATCGAAGGCATCGTAGCGCTGTAGCATCAACATAATTGTATCTTGAGCAACCTTCGGCGAACGTCGAAAACTACGGATTCGTCCGGTAAATCGTTTCGTAAACCCTTAACGCATTTTGACATGGCATGGAAAACTGAAGACAACCGGTTGAAGAACACCTTCCGCTTCAAGGATTTCAATGAAGCATTCGGTTTCATGACGCGCGTGGCCTTGATCGCTGATAAGATGGACCACCATCCCACGTGGACGAACACTTACAATACGGTTTCGTTTGAGCTCAGCACACACGACGCAGGCGACGTGGTTACTGAAAAGGACCACCAGCTCGCGAAGGCCATTGACGCACTAATCAAATAAATAGCGATACTCAGCATGGCAGAACCCGGCATGATTTACGGCACTCGCGCAGTGATCGAAGCGATACTCGCGGGAAAGGACATCGACAAGGTGATGGTCCAGACCGGACTCTCGAACGAACTCATTCGCGAGTTGTTCAACGTAGCCCGCACGCATAACATCTCTGTGCAATCTGTGCCCGCCGAGCGATTAAAGCGCATTTCGGCCAAAAATCACCAGGGCGTGATCTGCCTGCTTTCGCCGGTATCCTTCGCATCGGTCGAGAACCTCGTAGCACTGGCTTACGAGGAGGGCCGTGAGCCCTTCTTCATTATGCTGGACCGTGTCACAGATGTGCGCAACTTCGGCGCGGTGGTACGGACTGCAGAGTGTGCAGGTGTCGACGGGATCATTATTCCGGACAAAGGAGGCGCGCCCATTTCCGCCGATGCGATGAAAACTTCTGCCGGTGCGCTTAACTATGTGCCGGTGTGTCGCGAAAAGGATCTCAAGAAGACGATGAAACTGTTGCGCGAAAGCGGTATCCGAATCGTTGCTTGTACGGAGAAGTCAGATAAAGATCTGTACGACCTCAACCTGTCTGGTCCTATGGTGCTCGTGGTCGGCTCGGAAGAGGACGGCATCAGCGATGCCATCCTGCGTGATGCCGACGATCTGGCGCGCATTCCATTGAAAGGCAAAATTGGGTCACTAAATGTGTCTGTGGCTGCTGCGGTGGCGATGTATGAGGTGGTAAGGCAACGAAGGTAGCAAAGGGCCTACGGCCGAAGACTTAACCGCGGAGCCGCAAAGTGGCAAGTTCCGCAGAGGTTATGCCTGCGGCACAACTTAAATGCAATACAGCCTTGATGTTAAGTTAATATTTTCGAGGCAGCCTTGAAGGACTAGCAGTTGCATCCTTCTCAATCGAAGTTTACGACATTACAACCAGATGTGCCAAAGGCGCATCTCTCTGCGGAACTTTGCAACTTTGCAACTTTGCGGCTCTGCGGCTAAGTCTTCGGCCGTAGGCCTTTGCTTCCTTCGCTGCATTTCCTGTATCCCCTCTAAGCCTTCAGCCCTTCATTATCTCACCGCTCCCTTGATGATCTCTTCCACCACCGCCGGATCAGTAAGCGTACTCGTATCTCCCATATTCGACATCTCCCCCTCCGCTACCTTCCGCAAAATACGGCGCATGATCTTCCCCGACCGGGTCTTCGGTAATCCACTTACAAACTGAATCTTATCCGGTTTTGCTATCGGCCCAATGATTCGCGATACCGTGTCGCGGATCTCGCTCCGCAGCTTCTCGTCATCGTCAGGTTTCTTCGAGCAGATCACGAAAGCGTAAATACCCTGGCCTTTGATATCGTGGGGGAATCCTACTACCGCCGTTTCAACAACTGCGGGATGTTCGTCGATGGCACTCTCCACTTCCGCCGTTCCCATGTTGTGACCGGAGACGATAATAATGTCGTCTACCCGTCCCGTTATTCGATAGTATCCATCTTCATCCCGCTTGCATCCATCCCCCGTAAAATACTTGCCCGGGAAGGTCGAGAAATAGGTATCTCTAAATCGCTTGTGGTCCCCATAAATAGTGCGTGCCATCGATGGCCAGGGAAACTTGATAGTAAGACGGCCTTCTACACCATTTGCTGTAAGCTCATTACCGGCCTCGTCCATAATGGCCGGCTGCACGCCGGGTAGCGGTAGCGTTGCATGTGCCGGCTTTAACTCCGTAACATGCGCGATGGGGGTGATCATGAATCCACCTGTCTCCGTTTGCCACCACGTATCGATAATCGGGCACTTGTGCTTGCCGATGTGTTCATCGTACCAGTGCCACGCCTCCTCGTTAATCGGTTCGCCAACCGAACCCAACACCTGAAGGGAGGAGAGGTCGCACTTTTCTATGAAGCTCAGCGGCGCCAGCTGCAATGAACGTATGGCCGTGGGTGCCGTATAGAAAATATTCACCTTATGACGCTCGATGGCCTGCCAGAACCGGCCCATATCCGGCCACGACGGAATGCCTTCAAACATCACAGTCGTCGCTCCCGCTGAAAGCGGCCCGTATAAAATGTAAGAGTGTCCCGTAATCCAGCCCACATCGGCCGTACACCAGAACACCTGTCTGTCCTGGTATTGAAAGGCCGTACGGAACGTATAGTTCGTATAAACCATGTAGCCTCCACAAGTGTGGACCATACCCTTGGGCTTGCCCGTAGAGCCAGACGTATACAATATGAACAAGAGGTCTTCCGCATCCATTTCCTCAGCAGGACAATCGGCCGACGCCCCACTCACAATTTCATGCCACCAATAGTCCCGACCGGTCTGCATAGCCGGCTTTGACTGAATACATTCGAACACGACAACCGACTTGATGCTCGGGCACTTGGGCAGCGCTTCATCAACTATCTTCTTCAGGTCAATCCGCTTGCCGCCTCTGAAGGATCCATCGGCTGTCAGTACAATTGAACAACCCGAATCGGTGATCCGGTCGACCAGCGAACCGGCCGAAAATCCGGCAAACACGACCGAATGAACGGCGCCAATCCTTGCGCAGGCGAGCACGGCGTATGCCAGCTCGGGCACCATAGGCATGTAAATGCACACACGATCGCCCTTACGCACGCCGAGCTTCTTCAGCGTGTTCGCCACTTTGCAAACCTGCTCATGAAGTTGGCGATAGGTGATGTGTCTCGGAGCGTCTTTTGGGTCGCCCGGTTCCCAAATAATCGCATTTTGATCCCCACGATCAGCCAGGTGGCGATCGAGGCAGTTTTCCGTGATATTCAGCTTTCCACCGATGAACCATTTCACTTCGGGCTTGGCAAAATCCCACTCCAGCACCTTGTTCCATTTTTTCTTCCACGTGAAGTCGTTAGCTACATCGCCCCAGAATTTCTCCGGGTCATCGACACTGTGCTGAAATTGCTGTTCGTAGTCCTTACGCGATTGGATCATGTTCATGCGATACCTGTGGCCTCTATTTTGTGTTTCAACCGTTCGCGCTAAAATTCATCCCTTTTTTCGTGAATTTCAATTGTGTGCGAAAACACTTTTAACCATTCAGAACATTATCAGGAAAAATGTAACGCGTCCGAATCCTTCTGCCCCTTCATTTTGACTATATTCGTTTTACAAACCGAGCCCTTCCAATTTGTCTTTTACCCTTGCCTGAAAATCCGTGCAGAAAAATTTCCGGCATGCGATTGGCCGTTACAAGGGTTATTGTCGTAAATAGTAGATACCACTTTTACCCCGCATTGCCCTTGGGAGTGCCGTTTGATCATATTGCAAGCTTTGATTCGCTCTTTACTAAGAGTTTGATTGGACAATTGCAGCGCAAGCAAGTGTGGCGATATCTTCAATACATCACGCCGCAACTCAATGGCCTTGAGATTCTCGAATTGAATTGCGGCTCTAATGAAGATGCCATGCTCTTCAGTGAAAAGGGGGTTAACCTGGTGGCCACGGACATTTCCGAAGAAATGTTGAAAATTACCACCGTGCGGGCCAACCAGTACTCTATGCAAAACCGAATAAGCTCTCAGTTTCTTGATCCGGAAAGCTTTGATGAAACGGTATTCGATAAAAAATTTGACCTGATATTTTCAAACTTCGGCGGATTGAACTGCCTGCATCCAGAGGCAGTGAAACGCCTGATGCATAACCTGCCTTCAATCCTGGCGCCAGGAGGACGTTTCGTCGCGATTGTCACGCCGAAATTCTGCCTCTGGGAAAGTCTGTTTTTTATGTCCCGGTTCCGCTTCCGTCAGGCATTCAGGCGCAATACCAGCCAGGAAACCATTGTACAACTCGGCAGCGCAACCTTCAAGTCGTGGTACTACAACCCTGCGCAGATCACAAAGTGGTCAGAAGACCGTTTCAATGTTATCAGAAAAATACCGGTTGGACTGTCCACACCCCCCGTCGCCTTAGAGTCGAAGTTTCTCAACCGAAAACCGTTCGTTTTTCGGCTCTCACGTTGGGGTAAGCGTTTTGAATCTTCTTCCTTG
>DATHKA010000513.1:0-14322 GCA_035489615.1 Chryseolinea sp. | reverse complement strand
AGAGCAGCGACAGATCGCGTCCCATCCTGAAAGCCATCTGCGGCATGATAGAATTATTCCACACCTCCTTCGGCAGTAACGCAGCATCCGGAAACGAATGACAACTGCCGCAATACTGATGTGCCGTCTGCTCATCTTGTTGTTCCTGCGTGCGGCAGCCAGCCAGCATTGCCAACAGCACGACTACCAGGGCGATGCGCGCGCATCCGGGAAATTCGATGGACTTGAAACGATTCAGGATAAAAGTGGTTGAGGCGTGTAAGACTCGAAAAAAATTAGCCGTCAGAACGAATTGGTGAAACAATAGGAAAGAATGTTCGCACCCATGCGCAGCGCTTCCTGACGCTTTTCCTCGGGATCATTGTGGATCCGCGGATCTTCCCAGCCATTGCCGAGGTCACACTCATAGGAATAGAATACGACCAGTCGTCCCTGATAGATCAGGCCAAGACCCTGTGAGGGTTTTCCGTCGTGCTCGTGGATCTTCGGTAAGCCCTTAGGGAAATCAAACTTTTGATGATATATGGGATGATCGAATGGCAGGTCGACGAATTCCAGCTCCGGAAATACCTTTTTCATTTCCAGCCGGACAAATTTGTCGAGCCCGTAATTATCATCGATGTGCAGGAAGCCGCCCGCGACCAGATACTTTCTAAGGTTTGCCGCCTCCGCATCTGTAAACACGACGTTGCCGTGCCCGGTCATGTAGATGTAAGGATAGAGGAATAAATCGCGACTTCCGACTTCTACCACGTCCTCTTCAGTATCCAGATTTGTCCCATTCTCCGCATTTGAGAATTTTATCAGATTCGGCAGTGCCGTTTTGTTGGCATACCAATCGCCACCCCCGCCATACTTCAATTTCGCAATCCTCGGAAGGATTTGGGCCTGGCCGGCGTGCACCAGGCACAAACATGTCAAGATTGTAGCGAACCTTACACGCATTATTACATCCCCCTGTTTACCAAACCCCTAAAGTGGAAAAAATTTTCCTTTGTATTAAACCATTTGCAGAATCCCTGATCAAATAAAGTCGCCCCCTTTTCAATCCAAATCCCAGAGCCATGAGTAAGCATATCCTGAAACGCACCAGCACCGGCTTGATCTTGGCGGTATTTATCATGTTCTCCTGTAAAGAAGAAGATCGCCTGACTGTTGCCGATACACAGGAAATCAGCGAGGAGTCGTTAACAGATACCTATTTCCTTGACCTTGACGATCTGGCTACCGTAAGCATCGCAGCGCCGGAAGATGATCAGTACAGCGGGGGACGTCAGGCAGCTACCATTACGATGGCCGATTCGCGTTTTTGTGCCGGCACGACAGTCACGATTACGCCAGGCTCCAATTCCACGCTCAGTTCGCCCAATGGGGTGATGACCGTCGACTTTGGTGCGGGTTGCACGGACCAGCACGGAAATATCCGGACTGGCAAGCTGGCCTTTACTTACAACAAGTGGCGCTTCCAGCCGGGCTCAACTATCGTGACTACGACGGATAACTATACCATCAACGGTGTGAAGCTTGAAGGCACCCGTACCCTTACGAACATCAATGCCGATAACGACGCCGAATCGGCACCCAGAAAGTTCAACGCTCTTCTCGAAAACGGTAAGGCTACATTTCTTGCTGACGGCACAACCGCCGAGCGCGAATCAGACATCACCTGGGAATGGAATCGGGCGAACGTCGGTCAGGACTTCCTGTCAATACTCAACTCCAGCTCGGCAAACGGCACGACGCGCGATGGAAGGCTTTATGAAGTGAGCGTGTACGAATCGCTTATCTATAAAAGAAACTGCGGTATCGCGGTGAGTGGAATCAAAAAGTATTTCCTGGAGAGCAAAGAGATCACGATTGACTACGGTGACGGCAACTGCGATATGTCAGTGGTTGTGACCGTCAATGGAACGTCGCGCAGCTTTACAATCAACTAATCCGGCCTGCCAAATGCGGATGTCTTCGTGACATCAGGCGAAGAAATTAATAACCCCCCGACGAAGAAATTAATAACCCCCCGAACAAAAACCAAAATGGCGACAAGCTGTCTTGGTTTTTTATTTTTTAGCTAATTTTCCGCATGAAGCAATACCTCGGCTTGATGCAGGACATCGTCCAGTCCGGCGCCCATAAAAGCGATCGCACCGGAACGGGCACGTTATCGGTGTTCGGTCGCCAGCTCAGATTCGACCTCAACGAAGGATTTCCATTGGTAACGACCAAGAAACTGCATTTGCGCTCCATAATATATGAGCTGCTGTGGTTCCTGAATGGCGACACCAACATCAAGTATCTCAAGGAAAACGGCGTGAAGATCTGGGACGAATGGGCCGACGAAAATGGCGAACTGGGCCCCGTCTACGGGCAACAGTGGCGCAGCTGGCCGGCACCGGATGGCCGCCATATCGACCAGATTTCCCAGGTTATTGCCCAAATCAAGGCTAAGCCTGATTCCCGACGTCACATCGTCAGCGCCTGGAACCCTGCCGAGGTTGACAAAATGGCCCTTCCGCCTTGTCACGCGCTGTTTCAGTTCTACGTGGCCGACGGCAAGCTCTCCTGCCAGCTTTATCAGCGGAGCGCCGACTATTTCCTGGGAGTTCCCTTCAACATTGCCTCTTACGCGCTGCTGACGCACATGTTTGCCCAGCAGTGTGACCTGGAGCCTGGCGAGTTTGTGTGGACTGGGGGCGACGTGCACATTTACAGCAACCACCTCGAGCAGGCCAACTTGCAATTATCGCGTACGCCTCATGGGCTTCCGTTGCTGGTAATAAAACGCAAACCCGCCGACATCTTCAGTTATCAGTTCGAAGATTTCGAAATTGTTAATTATCAGCCGCATCCTTCAATAAAGGCGCCGATAGCTGTATAACCTCTGTTGGATAATTATAATAGGTTCCCCGGGGCTCAATTTTTTTGGCCGTTGAGGTGAGTAGCTTGTAACAATTATATCCTTTCATCGACTGATTCCGTATTCTAAAGCGATATGCCGGAGAAAAGCAGTGTTTTCGATATGATTGGCCCCATCATGATCGGACCATCCAGTTCCCACACGGCTGGTGTGGTGCGCATCGGACGCGCTGCTCTGAAGATTCTCGGCGATCTTCCGGACGAAGTCGAAATAACCTTTTATAATTCATTTGCGCGCACATATGAGGGCCACGGAAGCGATCGCGCTATTGTGGCTGGCCTGTTGGATTTCAAGACCGATGACCCCCGCATCAAGGAAGCTTTCGATCACGCCGCGAAGGCCGGATTGAAATATCGGTTCAAATCGGTCGGAAATGCCTCCACCCTCCACCCAAATACCATCAAGCTGCATCTCAGAAAAGGCGACCGTGAAGTGGAAGTGCTGGGCGAGAGCCGGGGTGGTGGAATGATCAACATTGCCGAAGTAGATGGATTCAAGGCCGATTTTACGGCCAACCTGCACACCCTGATCATCTCGGCAAGCGACGTAGCGGGCAGCGTGGGGTTCATTGCCACGGTGCTGGCCCACGACGCGTGCAACATTGCCACCATGTCGGTTTCCCGAAAGGGGAAGCACGACCTGGCGTGCCTGGTTATTGAAATGGATTCCGGATTGAAACCTGTAACATTAACCTACCTGCAGAGTCTTAGCTGGGTTAAGCAAATTGTCTATATACCCGATATCGATCGTTGACTTATGAAGAAAACAGCCCTATACATTGTCGTCTTATTAGCGCTCTCCTGGAATGTGGCGCAGGCGCAGCAGAATGACAGCACCGCCATACCCACCGCCAGCGATGCCTGGACCTTGAAACAATGCGTCGATTATGCTCTTGCGAATAGCCTTACCGTGCAGCGCAGTACGTACAACGTGGAGTCAAGCGAAGTCGATTACAAACAGTCACGCGCCAATCTGCTGCCGAGTTTGAACGGCAACATATCGACGGGTTACAATTGGGGGCGTTCAGTAAACCCTGTTACCAACCAATTCACCACGCAGGAAATCAACTTCATAAGTCCTGGGGCGCAGGCATCCTGGGTGTTGTTCAATGGCATGCGCGTTCAGAATACGATCAAGCAGAATGATCGCGCACTGCAGGCCTCGAAGTTCGACCTGGAAAAGACGAAGAATGATCTCATCCTGAACGTTGCGTCTCTTTTTCTGAATGTACAGTTCAATAAGGAACGATTGCAGAATGCCCGGTACCAACTGGCCTCGAGCCAGCAGCAATACGAGCGCACCAAGAAACAAGTGGCAGCGGGAGCATTGCCTAAGGCAAATGAACTGAATCTCGATGCACAGGTAGCTACGAACGAAGTTAACCTGGTAACGGCCGAGAATGCGCTGGCGTTGTCGCTGCTACAACTTAAGCAGGCGTTGCAATTGCCGGCCTCTACACCACTCGACATTGTCATGCCTGACCTGGATGTCGAAGACCTTGTACTGGATCAGGACAGGCACGCGATCTACCAGATCGCACGCGAAACGCTGCCGGAGATGAAGAGCGCAGCGCTCAAAACTCAAAGTGCCAGCTTTAACGTAAAGGCTCAGAAGGGTTCGTTTTATCCCAGGCTCAGCCTCAATGGTTCGCTCAACTCGAACTATTCGAGCGCCTCCGACCGGCAACGATTCGTCACCGACGGCGGGGATCCCACCATCACCTATCCGCAGATCGGAGTCGTGGGTGGCCCTGGGGGAACGCCCGTTTACACGACCGATCCAGTGACAGCACCTTCAGGATACTTTATTGATGGCTATGGGCGAAGAGACCAGTTAACAGATAACATTTTCAGACAGGTGAGCCTCGGATTGACCATTCCGATATTTAACAACCTTTCCACGCGATCAGCCTATCAGCGATCAGTCATTAGTCGTCAGCTGGCGGAAGTGTCGGCCAAAGAGGTAGACAACACCCTACGGCAGAATGTTGAAACGTCGTATAACGACGCCGTTGCGGCCTATAAGACATACAATTCATCATTGCGTCAGGTGAGTGCGCGTGAGGAGGCATTTCGCATGACCAAGCAGCGGTTCGACATTGGAGCGACACCATACGTTGAATATCAGGTTGCTGAAAATGACTTATTTCAGTCGCGAACCGATCTGGCACGCGCCAAATACGATTTTATTTTGAAGAAGAAAGTGCTCGATTTCTATCAGGGTAAACCAGTGGAATACTAACCTACACAACACAATGTCCAAGCAGAAGAAAAAATCAAACAAAGTCATTTATTACCTGATCGGCTTCATTGTCGTGTTGCTCGCTTTTTTTGGGCTTGCTTCGACGATGGGATGGATTGGCAAGCCGAAGGAAATCGAGGTGGAACTGGCGAAGGCAAAGCGCGTGACGATTGTGGAGAAGGTAAGTGCTTCGGGTACTGTCCAGCCGGTTACTGAAGTGAAGATCGCTCCTGAAGTTTCGGGAGAAATCATCGACCTGTTAATTGAAGAGGGTGATTCAGTGAAGAAGGGGAGTCCCCTTGTCAAGATCAGGCCGGACACCTGGCAAAGTGAGCTTGAACGGGCCGACGCGAGCGTGAGTCAGCAGCGCGCAAGCCTGGAGCAATCGAAATCAAACTTACTGCGCGCACACGCGACATTGTCGCGGTCTGAAGCGGAGTACAAGAGAAATCAGAAGTTATTCGACGAGAAAGTGATTTCGGATGCAGACTGGCAGCTGGCCAAGCAGAATTATGAAGTGGCCAGGAATGATGTCTCATCTGCCGAGCAGCAGGTAGAGGCTTCGAAATATATCATTCGAAGCTCACAGGCTTCGCTCAGCGTGGCCCGCGAAAATTTCCGAAAGACATCAGTTTTGGCGCCTATGGATGGCGTTGTATCGAAGCTGATTGTAAAGAACGGGGAACGCGTGGTGGGAACGGCAACGATGACGGGTACAGAAATGCTGCGGATTGCAGATCTCCACAAGATGGAGGTACGTGTGGATGTGAATGAGAATGACATTGTTCGCGTGCATGTCGGCGACACGGCGATTATCGACGTGGATGCCTATTCAACCCAGAGCAAGGAATTCAGGGGTGTGGTGACGCTGATCGCCAACACGGCGAAAGACAAGACATCGACAGATGCCATCACGGAATTCGAAGTACGCATTCTGATCCTGTCATCTTCGTATGAAGACCTGGTGAAAGCGGGCAACAAATTTCCCTTTCGCCCGGGCATGACCGCCAGCGTGGATATCATGACGCAGCGTAAAGCCAATGCCCTGTCAGTGCCACTGGCCGCGGTTACCACACGCGACCCCAATGCGCCGGTGGAAGGAGACGAGGGACCGCCCCAAAACAACAACAATAACAACAACCAGCAAAAGAACGACAAGAAGCCCGTTAACGCGAAAGCCGATAAAACGGTGATTTTCGTGAACGACAAGGGTACCGCAAAAATGGTTGAAGTAAAGACGGGCATCAGCGATTACGACAATATCGAAATCGTGTCCGGAATCAGCGACAGCTCCGAAGTTGTGACGGGGCCGTTTTTGGCAGTGTCCAAACGTTTGAAGGAAGGAGACAAGATCAAACAGCTGGAAAAGAAGGAAGAAGTGAAGAAGTAAAGTGTGACATCAATCTCGACGAAGGATGATATCAATCTTTAACTCGAGAGGCCCCGGCGTTCACACGTCGGGGCTTTTTGTTAATTTTGTGTCAAATTAAAAGTTATGATACTGCATCCTTGGCACGAAGTCTCAATTGGTGAAAACGTACCCGAATATGTGAATGGAATAATCGAGATTCCCAAAGGTTCGCGTGCAAAATATGAAATTGACAAGGCCAGCGGCCTGGTCAAGCTCGACCGCGTTTTGAATGCGTCGATGTATTATCCGCTTAACTACGGGTTCATTCCCCAAACCTTGGGCGATGACCACGACCCGCTCGATATCGTAGTGTTGACGTCTGTTACGGTTTTCCCCGGCTGTCTCATTCCTTCCCGCGTGATCGGCGTTATGCGTATGATTGATCGGGGAGAGGCCGACGACAAGATTATTGCCGTGGCGGAACAAGACGTTACGGTTAGCCACATTGAGGATGTAGATCATCTTCCCAATTACCTTCGCGAAGAACTGAAGCATTTTTTCGAGAACTACAAGACGCTCGAGAATAAGATCGTCGTTGTTGATGAGTTTCAATCGAAACAACAGGCGATGGAAATCATTGAGCAAAGTATAACTTTGTATAAAAAGACATATTCGGGTGAAGATCGGGTTCGACGCAAAGCGCTTGTTTAACAACTTCACCGGCTTAGGTAACTACAGCCGGTTTGTTGTACAAGCTTTGCTTGAATTCGAAACGAATGAATCCATGGTTCTCTATTCGCCATCGACGGCAAAGAAGGACCATCCCGACATCAAACCAATTGCCACTGCGCCTCAGGTGGAAGTTGTTACGCCGCCCGACATTTATCGGTGGACGAAAACAACCTCACTGTGGCGCAGTTTTGGTATTGGGCGCGAACGCAGCGCGCAACATCTCGATGTTTTCCACGGCCTCAGCCAGGAACTACCTTCAGGACTACCTGCCCGTGTCAGAAAAGTAGTCACCGTACACGACCTCATCTTTCTGCGATTTCCGGCATTGTATAGCCGCATTGATGCACGCATTTATACCCACAAGGTAGCGAAGGCTTGCCGTGAGGCGGACGTGGTGGTGGCTATCAGTGAGCAGACGGCCCGGGATGTCATGACCTATCTCGGTACACCAAAATCGAAAATAGAAGTCGTTTATCAGGGTGCTCACCCACAGTTTAACGTGCGTGTGCGGGGAGACGCTATTGATGCCGTGCGGAAGATGTATGGGCTGCCAGCGAAGTACCTGCTCACGGTGGGCACGATAGAACCGCGCAAGAATATGTTGGCAGCAGTGCAGGCAATGGCGAAACTACCGGAGTCCCTGCGCATTCCGCTCGTCATAGTCGGGCGCGAAACGGCGTATAAGCATACCGTTGCGCGTGAGGCGGAGAAACTCAACGTAACTTCTCACGTCCGCTTCCTGCATGCTGTTTCTTTTGCCGACCTCCCCGCGTTGTATCAAGGCGCGGCCTTATTTGTATATCCATCCTTGTTTGAGGGATTTGGTATTCCGATAGTGGAGTCCTTGTTGTCAGGCGTTCCGGTAGTTACCTCTACCGGTTCTTGTTTTAGCGAGGCCGGCGGTCCTGCTGCTTTATATGCCGATTCAAACGATACTGACGCGCTCGCGCGACAGATGGCGTGTGCACTGGCTGATGAGCCGTTGCGAAAGAAGATGATTGAGACCGGCCACGAATACGTGAAGCGATTTTCGGCCAAGGAAATTGCCACAGCGCTGATGCGTATATACCAGCAGCAAAACTAAAGTATCCCGGTTCACGGCGATTTTTCTTACTTTGGTCTGTCCTGTACGCATTTAGGTTAAACGTTTCGGCCACGAATGATCTCGAATAAGTTTACGACTAAGCAGGTAACATCGTACGTTGTTGGCATGACGCTATGGCTGATGACTTGCGCCACGACACAAGCCCAACTCGTTCCATCCGATTCGGCGAAACAGGTAAACATTGGTCATGGAACCAAAGGATTTGAATTCAGAACAAGAGACGATCGCTTCCTGTTGCAAATTCAAGGTCGCTTGCAATTCCGTTTTGCCACGCCCGAAGACCAGGATCCTGGATTGTACCGTCCTAACTCGGAGGCCCGGGAGAATCGCGAGCGGGAAACATCACTGCCATTCAACTGGTTCTTCAACGGTCATCAGAACAAACTCACTTTCGAAACGAGTTACTTTAACTATGTAAAAATTGATCTTCAGCCGACGGACGAATGGCGGTTCCGCTTGCAATGGGATATATCCCTGTAATTCGGTTATTACCGGGCAAATGAGTGCTTCATAAACCATCTGGCGGCATCACGTGATTACTTCTTTCTTCCAAAATGATAACCGACCGTGAGCTGATATCGATAGCCAAATGACCAGGTGTCCAGTCTGCCGTCCTTAGTAGCCTCTTTTTCAGAAATAGCCTCGTCTAGGAAAGGAAACCGGTCCAGTAAGTCCAGGATAATTTCATTTTGGATATCCTCTTTGTCAAATGTGTAGTTTCCTCCTAAATCAAGGCTATAGCGATAATGCGATATAGACGGCCCGACGAACGTGAGGTCAATGGCCCAGCGATCACTTATGACAAACTGATAACCGAGTTGAACCCCGACGTTGAAAATGCCGAATTTGGAGTCAAGAATTGCTTGCTCAGGAGTTCCGTTGTTGTCCACTTCAATAGTTCTGGAGTTATTGTATTTGTGGTACATAAAGTAGGGCCCTATGTACACACCGTGAGGTGCGTGGTATTTGTTTTCCTTCTTCAGGTAGAAACGATACTCGCCACCTGCCTTGAAACCATTGCGCTTTCCGTTCTGCGTCACGCCGATGGTATTTCCAAATGATGTCACGTTAGGAAATTCCTGATATCCTGCCGAAATCAGGAACGATTGGTTTGGCTTGGTAACTCGCTCATAGCCGATGACGATGGCATTTCGATAAATAAAGTAGGAGGTTAAGTCGAGCTTTATAGTGTTCTTACGCTGTGGTATAGTGTCAGCGTCCTGAGCAATCGCGATAGCTCCGGAGAACAACAGGGATATCATCATCAAAACGCATTGCTTCATAATTTGCAAGGTAATTTAGATTATAGGAATTCGGGCTGATGCTTTAACTCTTCTTCTATTTCAATGGCGCGCTCAAGATACACTTTTTCAAGTTTGATAAACGACACGAAGGCAGAGTAGGCGAGCGATGCAGAAATTCTTCGGAGATCGGCCGCCCATGCCGGCATGTAGGCAGGGGGTTGCAGCCATCCGCTTTTAAAGAGGGGTGTCAGGCGCAGGGTATCAGCCAGCGTGAGCCTGCCGGCAAACATGTACTGTATAAGCTCCGGCCGATTGTCGCGGATGGCCATGCGCATAAACGTGTGAACTTCCAGCAGGCCCTGCAGGTAGACAGCATCTTTTGTAAACGCGATGCCACCTTTCACATGCCCGCCGCGGAAAATGCGTTGCGCGGACCTGACAGACTCTTCCTCCGATTGACCGGACTCCAGAAAAAATTTAAACACCTCGATAAAGTCAGCACCATCCAATGCCTTCTTGACCGCCAGCACCCGAAGGGCGACGCGCCGCAGGCGATTAATATCCATCGCATTGGTAACGAGTTCGGCCAGGACTGCTATACCTTCCTGCGTACGGGTGGTACGCGGTGCGCCGAGGCCTAAGGATTTAAGGTTGGTTTGTTTTTTTCCGTTCAGTATGGTAGCCGTGTGGACGAAGGCCTCATGGAAGAGCAGTTGATCTTTGTCGAGTTGTGAGAATTGGGCATTTCCCCGGATGCGGATCCGCGTCGCGCCCGCCAATGCTTTTGATGACATGGATTGATCTATGACCACTTCCACAACATCGTGTTCAAAGAACTCGTCGACTTCAGCTTTCAGCCAACCGGCAAATTCTTCTGCTGATATGTCGGCAGTTGCCGCCGGGAAATCCGCGTTCCCCAATAAGGCGTCGGTAACACTAAGAAAGTACTTCGCTCCATCCACTGCGCTAAGGCCTTGCAGCTTATATATCGCATCCGGCCTTCCGTAGATTCTGCTGGAATACGTCGAAAAATCCGGTGTGCCGATGGCGTTCAGCATACGTCCGCAGTAAGCATAGCTTTGCGCGGTGTCTCCCAAAAATTTCTCTGCGGGATCTTCGGGATTGCATTGTGCTGCAATATCCTCTAATGCCCTGACATTGTCGTCATAGTTTTGCCGCGGCAGGCTGATCTCCGGCAACATTGGATTTCCCTGCCGCCAGCCCTGCAGAAACTTTTCTTCCAATCCGGATGGCCATTGCAATGCCTGCAGCACCTTGATCTTTTGGGATGCCTGCACTAACGCAGTATCTAGCGTTTGAATTTTTTTGGTGTCCATAACAAGGGCGTTTCGTATGATTCACTTGTTGACACGTGTCACTACGGGATAACTTTTAAAGATACAGGAGTCGGACCTTTACTTCCTAAACGGGGGCGTCCATGAACTCTGCTACTTATTTTTTTACTTTGATCAATCCCTATGACCTTATTGAAAGTCGACACATGGATAAAAGCAGGCTATGATCTTCTTGGCAGGGAAGGAGTGGAGGGGATAAAGATTGAACGGCTCGCGAGAATTCTCCATCTTAATAAGTCCGGCTTTTATTATTACTTCAATACGATGGATGGCTTTCTCAGGAGCGTGCTCGAATATCACATTCGTATGGCCCGGGAAGTGGCTGCACAATTATCGGCATGTAAGTCTGTTGATCCTGATGTGCTGCTGGTGATTGTTCGCTTTAAATCGTTTTTCCTGGTGGAATCACAATTACTCTCCAGGAACAGAAACGTACCCCTGCATCTCGATGTAGATGTGGCAGGAAGAATCATAAGCGATGAATTGATCAGGTTATGGCAGAGAACAGGGGAAATTCGGTATGATACGTCAACCGTGCTGGCGTACTTAAATATCATTCGCCATTTCTTTTATGTGCGCATTACGGCTGAGGAAATAGATTACGAGTTCTTGCGCAGCATTGCCGCCGAAACCCGGGATGTGTTGGAGAAGGTCAGTAGTGACCGACATCTCCACTGATCCGGGCCTTTGTTGTGGCACGCTTGCGGGGGAGTTGGTGGTCCGGACTGGATTGACTTATTATACTATCAAACATACACCCATGAAAACGAAGTACATTTTGATTCTGGTTGCCTGCCTTGCCTTCTCGTGCGAGCAGAAGCAGCAAAAGCCGGAGACGGCCGGGCCTGCTTTGGCGCCTGGAGAGCTCGATCGTACCGTGCTACCCATTCCGGAGCCCTTGCGCCAATCTTATAAAGAACTGGATGCACGGAACGCGAAAGCACCCGAACGTTTTGACGTGAAAGCGCCCAAGGGTGCACCCAATGTTGTGGTAATTCTTATCGACGATATGGGCTTCGGGGCATCCAGCCGGTTTGGGGGTCCTGTTGATATGCCGGTGCTGTCAAAGCTCGCGGCAAACGGCATTAGCTATAATCGATTCCATACCACCTCGCTTTGTTCTCCGACCCGGGTAGCTATTCTTACAGGCTACAACCACCACAGCAACAATGCAGGATCTATCATGGAAACGGCAACTGCATTTCCCGGTAATAATGGCGTACGTCCGCAAAGTATCACGCCCATGGCAGAAGTACTTCGCCAAAACGGATTCAGTACGGCGGCGTTTGGAAAATACCACGAAACGCCTCCCTGGGAGATTTCGATATCGGGTTCACTGGATCGGTGGCCTACGCATTCAGGCTTCGACAAGTTCTATGGATTCATTGGCGGGGAGACTAATCAGTGGGCGCCCCTTGTCTATGACGGCGTTGCACAGGTGGAACTTCCGGACGATCCGAACTATCATTTCACCACGGACATGACCAACAATGCCATCCGTTGGGTGCGCTTTCAGCAGGCCCTTACTCCGGAAAAGCCCTTCTTCATGTACTTTGCAACGGGTGCGACACACGCACCTCACCATGCTCCGAAGGAGTGGATCGACAAATACAAGGGCAAGTTTGATCAGGGGTGGGACAAGCTGAGGGAAGAAACACTGGAACGCCAAAAGAAGTTGGGCATCGTCCCACAGAATACCCAATTGTCATCAAAACCTAAGGACATCAAAGATTGGGAATCCCTGTCCGCTGACGAGAAGAAGATATTCGCACGGCAAATGGAGACGTATGCAGGTTTCGGTGCACATGCAGACTTTGAGATCGGTAGGTTGGTGGCTGCGATCGAAGACCTGGGTGAAATGGAAAACACGTTGATATTTTATGTAGTGGGTGATAATGGTGCCAGCGCCGAAGGCTCAATGAACGGACTGTTCAACGAGATGACTTTCTTCAACCAGGTTCCGGAGACCGTCGGCGAAATGCTCAAACATTACGATGAATGGGGAAGTGACAAAACGTATCCTCACTACGCGGCAGGTTGGGCCGTTGCACTGGATGCTCCTTTTGCCTGGACTAAACAAGTGGCCTCTGACTTTGGTGGTACACGCAATGGAATGGTGGCACACTGGCCCGCCGGGATCAAGGCGAAGGGCGAGATTCGTTCACAATTCACACACGTGATCGACATTGCCCCCACGGTATTTGAAGCATGCCAGATTCCCGCACCGAAGACCGTAAACGGCATTGCCCAGGACCCCATCGAAGGAACCAGCATGGTGTATTCGTTTAACGATGCAGCAGCGAAGGAAAAACACACCGTGCAATACTTTGAAATGTTTGGCAATCGCGCCATTTACGCAGACGGCTGGTACGCCCGCACCATACATCGTCCGGCATGGAATCCTAAGCCTGACCGTTCTCTTCAGGAAGATATTTGGGAGTTATACAATGCGAACGAGGATTTTAGCCTTACGAAGAACCTTGCCTCAGAAAATGCGGCTAAGTTGAAAGAGCTGCAGGATATCTTCATGACCGAGGCGGAAAAGTATCACGTACTGCCCATTGATGACCGACTGTTCGAAAGAATGAACGCGAGCCTGGTTAATCGCCCAACGGTGATGGATGGACGCACGTCGCTGACCCTGGGCAATGGTATGAAGGGTATGGGTACCGACATTTTCATCGATACACGAAATACCTCGTACAGCATCACCGCCGAAGTTGAAGTAGGCGCGAACGGAAATGGCGCCATTGTCTGCCAGGGCGGAAGGTTTGGTGGCTTTTCTTTTTATGTGAAAAAAGGCAAGCCTTCCTTCACTTACAACTATCTGGGGCTCGAGTCATTCACCGTTTCGGCCAGTCAGGCACTGAAATCAGGGAAGCACACGCTGGTTTACGAGTTTAAGCAGGCCGAAAATAAGCCGGGTGCTGGCGGAACGGGAACGATCTCTGTCGACGGAACCAAGGTTGGTGAGAATGCCATTGGAAAAACGCAGCCTGGAATTTTCTCGGTCGACGACCTGGCGGACGTAGGAACAGACGACGGAACGCCGGTAACAGATTATGCCGGCACTTCGAGATTCAATGGAAAAGTGGACAAAGTGACTATCGAAACTAAAAAATAACGTCGGCTTGTGTAGCGGCAGTTAAGTGTCCTTTACTTCGGAGGTAAAGGGCACTTTTTTATTTACATTGGATGACAACAACGTGACTGCCATGAACAGAGCACTTCCGATTTTCGTTGCCCTGGCCTTGTTGATTCAGGGCAGGATAATTGCTCAGGAGAAAACACCTGCTCCATCTGACGCAGCGGAGGTTGCCAAGAAATTGGCAAACCCGGTGGCGTCAATGATCAGTTTGCCCTTTCAGAACAATCTGGAC
>DATHKA010000512.1:0-5425 GCA_035489615.1 Chryseolinea sp. | reverse complement strand
CTTCAGCGGAAAACCCCATACCGCCATAGATCTGCACGCCTTCATCGACTACGAAATCCAGCACTTCCGATCCATGTACTTTCAGAATGGCACATTCAATGGCGAATTCCTCCAGTGACTTCAGCTTGGCTTTCGCAGGATCCAGTCCCTCCGAAACGAGTGCGCTATACGCATCATCGATGTTCTGACCCGCGCGGTAACAGGCCGACTCACTGGCGTATATTTTCACCGTCATTTCTGCCAGCTTATGTTTGATGGCGCCAAAATTCGCGATGACCGTGTTAAACTGTTTTCGTTCCTTTGCATAGGTCGTAGCGACGGTAAGCGTGCGCTTGGAACCTCCGATAGCTGCAACGCCAAGCTTGATGCGACCGATATTCAAAATATTAACGGCGATCTTGAAACCGTTCTCGCGTGCAGACAGCATGTTTTCAGCGGGAACCTTGCAGTCATTGAAAAAGATCTGACGCGTAGACGAGCCCTTGATACCCATTTTATGCTCTTCTTCATTCATGGTGATTCCGCCGAAGGCCTTCTCCACAATGAATGCCGTGAGATTCTTATCGGCGTCTATCTTCGCAAAGACTATGAATATGTCGGCGAAGCCACCGTTGGTGATCCACATCTTCTGACCGTTCAAGAGATAGTGTTTGCCGTCGGGTGTCAGCGTTGCCTTTGTCTTGCCCGAGTTGGCGTCAGACCCAGAATCCGGTTCAGTGAGACAATAAGCTGCTTTGTATTCGCCGGTAGCCAGTTTCGGGAGGTATTTTTTCTTCTGGTCATCGGTGCCGTAGTAAACAATAGGCAACGTTCCAATTCCCGTGTGCGCCGACAGGGCAACAGCGACTGAGTGGCCGCCGCCGATTACTTCTGCTACGAGCATGGTTGTGTTGAAATCCATGCCGAAACCTCCGTATTCGGTTGGTACCGAAGTACCCAGCAAGCCCAACTCTCCGGCCTTGTCGAGCAACGATGGCATAAGATTCAGATCCTTCATTGAATCAATTTCATCGAGCCGCCCAAGCACTTCCTTCTGCAGGAAGTCATTGCACTGCTGTTCGATCATGCGCTGCTCCTCGTTGAAATCTTCCGGAATGAATACGTCATTTGCGGGCGTATCCCGTATTAAAAATTCTCCCCCTTTGATCGCGCGATCGCGTGTTGATGTTGCCATGACGTTTTTTTTAAGCTACCGATGAGGCATCCCTACGGGACGCTCTTTTATACCATTTCGTAAATGCCGGCCACGCCTTGTCCGCCGCCGACGCAGGCTGTGACGAGTCCGTATTTCTGTTTTCGTCTCTTCAGCTCGTTCAGGACCGACAGCGAGAGCCGCGCCCCGGAACTGCCTAGCGGGTGTCCCAATGCAATAGCCCCACCGTTGACGTTGAGTTTTGACGGGTCGATTTGCAACTCCCGCACAACGGCCAGTGATTGCGCGGCGAAGGCTTCGTTCAATTCGATCAGGTCGATATCCTGCAACTTGAGTCCCGCTATCTTCAACGCCTTCGGTACCGCAGCAACAGGGCCTATCCCCATAATGCGCGGATCCACTCCTGCCACAGCGTAGCTAACCATACGCGCAATCGGTTTTAGATTGAGTTGTTTGATGAGTCGTTCTGACATCACCACGGCAAATGCGGCGCCATCATTGGTTGGTGACGAGTTGCCGGCAGTGACCGAACCTCCCAAGGCGAATACAGGTTTCAGCTTTGACAATGCCTCTATCGATGTATCGGCGCGAGGCCCTTCGTCTGTATCCACGATTCCTTCACGCGTTTTTCTTTTACCCGATTCGTCAACGAAGACCTCTTCAGTCTTGATGGGATGAATCTCCTCCTTAAACTTTCCTTCTGCCTGGGCCTTCAATGCCTTTTGATGAGATTCCAACGCAAACTTATCCTGATCTTCTCGCGGTATCTTGTACTGCCTGGCTATTTCTTCGGCCGTGAGGCCCATACTGGTGTAATAGGTAGGATGGTCTTTTGCAATGGTGTAATTCAATGCGGTCTTCCACCCCATAACAGGTACCAGTGACATGGATTCTGCGCCGCCCGCAATAATGCAATCGGCCATTCCCGCCTGAATTTTGACTGATGCGATATGTATCGCTTCTACGCCCGAGCCGCAATAACGGTTGATCACCATTCCTGCGTTGTCGATGCCGAGGGCAGTGAGGGCAATCATCCGTCCCATCTGCATGCCTTGCTCGGCCTCTTGCACGGCGTTGCCGACGATGAGATCATCCACCATCTTATTTTCCAGCCCGGGTACTGACTGAACGAGTGCCTTGATTAGATCCGTGGCGAAATCGTCAGGACGTGTGAATCGAAGTCCACCCTTCTTCGCTCTCGTATTGGCTGTTCTTTTCGCTGCTACAACAAATGCATCCATAGACCTTAATTTCTTAATGGCTTTCCGCCGGTTAGAATAGATTGAATACGTTCCAGTGTTTTCTTCTCGCCAGTAAGCGATACAAATGCTTCCCGTTCAAGGTCGAGCAAGTACTGCTCGCTTACTTCCTGCGGCGATGTCAAATCACCACCACACATAACGTTCGCGATTTTCAGCGCTATCTTCTTATCGTGATCGGAAATATAGTTGCCCATGCGCATACCGTACACACCAGCGAGAAACAACGCAAGGCCTGCACGTCCCTGAACCCTGATATTTTTTGAAGGTACGGGCGTCGTATAACCGGCATCAAATAGTTCAAGCACCGCCGCCTTTGCGTCGATCAACTGCCGGTCTTTATTGATGCTGATCCGGTCTGTAGCGCGAAGGATTCCCATGTCGCGGGCGTCTTCTGCCGATAAAGCAACCTTTGCCGTCGCGATGTTCATGAACGCATTCTGAAGGGCATTCAATTCAACATCCCCCTCCTCCAGCGAATCACTTACCCGTTTCGTAAACTCCTTCGTTCCACCACCGGCCGGAATCAACCCGACGCCAACCTCAACCAACCCGATATAAGTTTCTGCCGCGGCCTGCGTTATGTCGGCGTGCAAGGCCATCTCGCAACCACCACCCAGCGTTCTCCCTTGAGGGCAAACAACTACCGGCACGGACGAATAGCGAATGCGCATCACCGATTGCTGAAACTGGCGCACCATCATTTCAATCTCATCATAGTCTTGTTCAATCGCGTACATAAAAACAAGACCGAGATTCGCACCCAGCGAGAAATCCGCTCCCTGGTGGCCTATCACCAAACCTTTAAAATCCTTTTCCGCAAGTTCAATGGCCTTGTTCAGGCCTTCTATAACCGAGCTGCCAATTGTATAACTCTTGCTATGCCACGCAAAGTTCACGACACCATCACCAAGATCCGTAATCACCGATTCCGCGTTCTTCCACACGGTCTTCTCTCTCAGGTTCTCGAGTATGATCAGCGATTCTTTTCCAGGTATTGATTTGTAAGCGCGGGAAGGAATGTCGTAGTATCGCTTGGTGCCCCCTGACACAGTGTAAAAACTCTTGTTTCCTGCGGCCAGCATGTCGTAAACCCATTGCGCCGGCTTAGTTCCAGCGGTCTCCATTTCCCTGACCGTTTTCTCAACGCCGAGTGTATCCCAAGTCTCGAACGGACCCAGTTCCCAGGCAAATCCGGCACAAACAGCATCGTCGATTTTATACAGCTCGTCCGCTATTTCAGGAATTCGGTTCGACGAATATTGGAACAACGAATAGAACACATCACGATAGAACGCGCCGGCGTTGTCTTTACCCGCAAGCAGCACTTTGAATCGATCGCGAAGGTTATCAATCGCCTTCGTTGTCTCGAGTGTAGCAAACCTTGATTTGGCTTTCTCCCTGTATTCGAATGTCTTTAAGTCCAGCGTTAGTATTTCAGATTCGCCTTTGGCATTTTTTACTTTTTTGTAGAAGCCCTGGCCAGTCTTGTCACCCAACCATTTATTCTTCTCCATCTGCAATACGACCTCAGGCAACTTGAAGGTATCGCGGCTCTCATCCTTCGGCAATGCCTGGTATAAATTGCCAGACACTTTGATCATCGTATCAAGACCCACAATATCCGATGTCCGGAAAGTGGCCGATTTTGGCCGACCAATTACCGGACCCGTGAGTTTGTCAACTTCATCAATGTTGAGGTCGTGCTTCTGCATGGCGTCCACCACCTTCATGATAGAAAAGACACCGACGCGGTTAGCTATAAACGCCGGCGTGTCTTTACAGAGCACCGTTGTTTTTCCAAGAAAGAGATCGCCATAATGCATGAGGAAGTCCACAACCTCAGGGCTAGTGTCCGGCGTCGGAATGATCTCAAGCAATTTGAGATAGCGAGGCGGATTGAAGAAGTGCGTGCCACAGAAATTCTTTTTAAAATCATCGCTGCGGCCTTCCGCCATCAGGTGAATCGGTATACCTGACGTGTTCGAGGTGATCAGCGTCCCGGGACGTCGATGCTTTTCAACTTCATCGTACACCTTCTTCTTGATCTCCAGGTTCTCAACGACCACTTCTATTGTCCAATCGAAGTCTTTAATCCTTCCCATATCGTCACTGAAGTTGCCCAGCGCGATACGATTCAGAAAGCGTTTGCTGTAGATCGGACCCGGGCTCGATTTGACTGAGCGATCAAACGACGACTGTACTACGCGGTTCTTCACAGTCTTGGCATCCAGTGTCAGACCTTTCGCCTGTTCTTCAGGAGTGAGTTCCTTCGGTGCGATGTCGAGCAACAAAACCTGACATCCAATGTTGGCGAAATGACAGGCAATCGCAGAGCCCATGACGCCGGATCCGAGTACGGCAACCTTGCGGATAGATCGTTTCATTGTATTCTATTTTGGCGGGCAGCCCGCCATTGTGTTAGTGTATTACTTTCTCAACGTCTTCACGTTCGGCAAATCCCTGCAGCGCAAGTGTGTTGATTTCGCTCATCACGATGAAAAACGCGCGCAGCTTCTGCGGCGCAATAAGGTCGCGCACCCGGTTGTTAAACTGAAGGACTGTTTCGCGCGACACTTCCTTCTTCTCCTTGCCAAGGTCCGTCAGGAAAATGCGAACGGACCGCTTGTCGATAGCATCGGGCACGCGACGGATCAATCCCTTTTCTTCCATCGTCTTAAGCGTGCGCGTCAGGCTCCTCGCTTCCAGACCCATCAGTGGCGCGATCTTGGTAGCGGGGGTGCCATGATCCGAATGAATATTCAGCAACACAAATCCTATGGCCGTGGTGAGATCATGTTTCCACGCCTGCTGATTATACATGCGCGAAATGGCGTGCCACGCGGTCTTGATACAATGGTCAACAGTCTCTTCCTTTCGCATACGTTACCGGACAGCCAATGTAACAAAAAAGTATTATGCATGCATACCATTTAACGAAAACTTAACAGCCCCCGCCAGGAATCAGGTCAGGGTGTACTAAGGGTCTATTTAGCCGTTTTAAGGTGTTTTT
>DATHKA010000511.1:0-2708 GCA_035489615.1 Chryseolinea sp. | reverse complement strand
CACCGTTGTTCGTATTGCGCGTGCGTACCGTAATCTTCGGGGCATGGTTTGAATACTTTTCAGCGTTGTCCACAAGGTTGCCAATGGCCTGCGCAAGAAGCTCAGGATCGCCTGCAATAGCCGGATTAGTGGCCTCCAGTTGGAGGTCGATCAAACCGTTTCTTTCATGCATCCTCAATTCAAATGAGGCGGCGCAATCAGCCAGCAGCCTGTGGATGTCCAACTTAACAAAGGTATTTCTTCGAACGTGGTCTGCAGACGAGCCGAGCAAAACCTGGTCAATCTTGTTTCGCAGACGATCATTTTCTTTCAAAAGGATATTCACGTACACCGACAACTCATGATTCTCGGGTAACTTGTTCTTGAGAATTTCGCCCGCAATACCAATGTTGGTGACGGGTGTCTTGAATTCGTGCGTCATGTTGTTTACGAAGTCGCTCTTCAGCGAAGAGAACTTTCGCTCCTTCAGTACCGAATAGATTGCATAAGCGAAGAACCCCATCATGAGCAATAGGGCAATCGTGGAGACGATCCAGATGTCAAGGCTGGCCAACACGACACCCGTCTTTGCAGGAAAGTAAACCGCAAAATTCTGTGCCTGCGCGACCTTCTGGATAGTACCATCCTGGCTGCTTGCGACACGAGGCTGAGTAGCGCGCACGTAATTTCCATATACCAGT
The DNA here is from genome assembly GCA_035489615.1 of Chryseolinea sp. GTDB lineage: Bacteria > Bacteroidota > Bacteroidia > Cytophagales > Cyclobacteriaceae > Chryseolinea. The sequence goes on along the minus strand of DATHKA010000511.1, from coordinate 2,028 downwards.
GTGTCATCATCGGCATTGTACACACCCAATTCATAATCCAGGTTAAGGCTGCGAATCAGAAATTCGTTCTTGAGCAGACGATCGATATCTTGTCCATTAAGGTGCCTGGGGGTTTCTACCACAAAGAAGTTCGACGCAATTCGCCGAACCTCTGCCGAGGTGGTAACTGAATCAGCTACGCGGCGCAACGCAACCTGGACGCTGTGATCAAATTGCTTTTCGGCAACGTCGAAGGCGCGATGAAACCAATACGCCTGAAGGCCACACAGCGAGATCAAAGCTAAAGTGCCGAGGGCGATAATCTTCCGAAGATGTCTATTGTGCATATACGAAAATAGTGCTTTTTCAAACGACAGGATGACATACAAGTCACTTTAACACTCCATTAACACTTCTTTACAGTCCTTAACCCTGTCGCAAGCTGGACCCTGATAACATTGTCGAAAGATTCGCCAACTATGTTCACCAGGAAAAATTATATCATATTCATCGTCGCCATCGCCATTGTAACTGCGGCTTACATTCTTATGGCGGTTGATCCACAGCCAAACGGCTTCGGCCTATTAACCCTTTGGTTTGCACCCCCGATGCTCCTCATTGGTTTTGCATTGCCCTGCTTGGGGATTTTGGGTTTGGATCATGTCCGCAGTTGGCGCTTGCACTTTAGAACGGGAAAGCACGCAACAGGTTTGGTGATCTGGGCCATTGCCATGCTTACATATGGCCTTACACTGGAACCTACGGCAAGTTTGTGGGATTGTTCGGAGTTCATCGCTGCTGCATACAAACTTCAGGTGCCGCATACGCCCGGCACTCCTCTGTCGCTGCTGGTCGGACGCATGTTTACCATGCTTGCCTCTGGACCCACGTCTGTTGCATACCTGTTGAATTTCTCGAGCGCATTCTTTTCGGCTCTCTGCGCTTATCTGCTATTCCACATCCTATATTATTTCGCCACCCATACGAACACGGCATCACGCGGCGGAAAATCGTCCGTCCACGCGGCCGCAATACCGGCTGAGCTCACCTCAATCCTGGCGGCCGCATTGGGCAGCCTTACGCTTGTTTTCTCGGACACCTTTTGGTTCTCGGCCGTGGAGGCAGAAACGTACGGCATCGCCTGCTTTTTCCTGCTGGCATTGGTCATCCTTATCCTTCGTGGAAGAACCCTTCAAGGGGAGAAGAAAGAGCGCTGGCTTGTTCTCATCGCCTACCTCGGCGGACTAAGCTATTGCATTCATCCCATGTGCGTACTCGCCCTCGCTCTGCTCCCCTTCTATTGGTACAACAACAGTAACAACGTGTTGGCCATACGCCCGCTGGCGCTTCTCCTTGCCGGACTTATCCTTGTTTTCCTGATCAATCGCCTTGTTGCCATCGGTATCTTCGAGTTTGCATTCGGCGCCGACAAGTTCTTCGTGAATAGCTTGGGGCTACCCTTCTACAGCGGGGCCAGTTTTTTCATTTTATTCATGATCATCGCGTTTGCAGTGCTCATCCGGAAGCTCCCGCAATGGCGCAGCTTCTCCTGGGCGACCGTATTCCTCATCATCGGCTTCGCCCCCTACATCATGCTATTCATCAGGTCAAATCACAACCCGCCTATTGACGAAACCAATCCAGAAAATCTACCCATGATCAAAGCGTATATGAACCGTGAGTCATACCCTTCGAGTCCGCTGTTGTATGGACCTTACTTCGACGCACAAGTCGAAGACGTTGAAGCCGGTCGCCGGATTTTTCACCGGGCCGCCAATCGATACGAGTTTTCCGGAACCCTTTCCGAGTACCGGTTCGAGAAGAGGCGAAGCACGATCCTTCCGCGCCTCTACAGCAACGACAGCGATCATGTCGATGCGTACAGGCAGTGGCTGGGACTCAAACCTGGCGAACGGCCTGACTTTGGCGACAATCTGAACTTTCTATTTACCTACCAACTGGGGCATATGTATATGCGTTACCTGATGTTCAATTTCGCCGGCCGGGAAAGCGACAGACAGGGCGGCGATTGGCTTCGTCCCTGGGACA
>DATHKA010000510.1:0-10338 GCA_035489615.1 Chryseolinea sp. | reverse complement strand
CCTCTGTTCATGCCGGCGTTCGGTTAGCATGGATATATTCCGCCATGGTGCGGATGCTGTAAAAGATATGACGGCCCTCTTTGGGGTCTTTGAGTTTTATCCCATAGTTCCGGTCCAGGAGTACGACGAGCTCCAGAGAATCGATGGAATCGAGTCCCAACCCTTCACCAAACAATGGCGTGTTCTCATTGAAATCCGGTGGAAGCATCTCCTCGAGGTTCAATTGCTTGATGAGTTCCTGCTTCAGTTCCTGTGCGAGTTCGTCTACGGTTTGCGACATGAATCTTTTGGTTTGGCTATGAGATCGTCCGGGAGTTATGGATTAACACGCTGGCCGTTAAGGTCACGAGCGCAAATCCCAGTAAACGCAGGATGTTGGGCAATATCGCGCCAAAAGAGGCCTGTCGTAAAAATAAGTCATTAAAGGACTCGAGCCCCCAACTCATAGGGGAAAATCGGCTTATGGTCTGCAAAATCTCTGGCATGACGTAAATAGGTACCCATACCCCGCCAATAGCCGACAGAATAACAACAGAGACGGAGCCGAACGATAGCGCCTGTTGCGCTGTCCGGAAATAAACCGCGATGAGCGTGCCGTATCCCGTCGCTGCCATGGCCACACAACAAGCTGTTAACAGGATAAGGGCGCTACTTCCGCCAAGCACGAGTTGTTCGAGGCCGAGCAGCGGCATAATCAAGATGCCCACGGCGACCATCATCACAAACTGCAGGAGGCAGACGATAAAATAGAAAAAGAACTTGCCGGTGATCACAGCGAACTGCGAACCGGCGATGAGGCGAAGGCGCAGCATGCTGCCTTCTTCGCGTTCATTGATAAAGTTGCCAGCCAGCGGATACAGGATAAAGAACATAGCGAACATGGTCCATGCGGGAACGTTATGTTGCACGGAATTCATCATCAATCCCGCAAACTTATTTTCCGCGGCGTAGCGCTGATCGACCGCGGCAATTTGCGACAGGTCGAATGCGATCTTTTTACTGTCGCTTTTGCCTTCGGAAAGTTGTTCCTGCAGTTCGTCCAGTAGCCAGGTAGTTTGCACATTCGCGATGATTTTTTCGATACCACTGGTAAGCGACTGGCGATAGTTCGCTTTTATGGCCGGATCAACCAAAACTTTCAACCGGATCGTTGGGATGACGAGGTTGTCGGAGGTATCAGCCTCCATGCCGAAATTGGCGAACACCTTCGTGATAAGCTGTCGCGTCTTTCGCCGCAACGTTGCACTTACCTGCGGCTCGAGAATGATGGCAGCCTTGTATTCACCATCGTGCACCTTTTGTCTCGCCACAAGGGAATCCGTTTCTTCAACGAGGTTGACCTGTCCTGCCGCCTGAAAGGATTTTCGGATTTTATTGCCCAACGAATCGGCGTCCATATCGACCAGTAAAACATCGAGCTTCAGTTCCTGGTAATCCCTGAAGGGTGCATCCTGCACGAGCGCCATCACTATTACCAGTGCCAGGGGCATGATAAAGATGAGCGCCATGCCACCGGGGTCGCGGATAAGGAGCAGAAATTCTTTGTATATGGTCGAGAGTATCTTCAATCCCTGATATTTTTCCCGGTAAGTTTCAGAAAGAGGTTCTCCAGGTTTGAGCATTCCGGGTGTAGTTGCATCACCGCTTCGCGTGTTCCGGACGCGACGAGCTGCCCCTCATCGACCACGGCAATGTGCGTACATATTCGTTCAGCCTCCTCCAGTACGTGCGACGAATAGATGATCGAGGTTCCGGATTTTTTAAGCTGTTCAAGAAAAGCCAGTATCATGTTTCGCGATTGAACGTCTACCCCGGCCGTTGGTTCATCGAGAATGACGAGGCGCGGATCGTGAAGCAAGGCGGCGATCAGGTTCAGACGACGCTTCATACCACCCGAGAACGTGTGTACTTGCTTACCCGCCTTTTCAGTAAGACCGAACGTAGTTAAGTATTGGTCAATGCGTGCCTTCAGGTGTTGGCTACTCAGTCCATACATCCGTCCGAAATAATTGAGATTCTCCCGGGCGGTTAGTGTGGGGAAGAGCGCGATCTCTTGCGGGGCCACGCCGATCTGCCGACGGACCTCGTTCGCGCGGGCGTTAACGTCCAGGCCCATCACCGTTACTTTACCCTGATCGGGACGGGTTAGTCCGCACAGTATCATTACCGTTGTTGATTTGCCGGCACCATTAGGGCCCAGCAATCCAAAGACGGCTCCTTCCGGTATACTCAATGACAAGTCGGAGACTGCCGGCTTACCCGTTTTGACATATGTTTTGGTAAGGTGTTCGAGCTGAACGACGTTCATTTAGTACGGCTCTCTTCAAAGAGTTCAGAGAATATTTCGTGTTCCCGACGTGACACCGAAGCCAGCATGTCGCCAAGTTCGGCGAAGGTGCGTGTATCCGATTTACGATTCTTGCACACACGGCCTGCGTAGTAAGCGAAGTCGCGCAGCTGATCGCCGCTCTTGGTTAGTTGCTGCGATAGTTGAAAAAGCTTTTCATTTTTCAAGCGGGCCGCAACATTATCGAGAAAGGCCGCTTGAATGAAGCGAAATCCGGCGCCGCCCGTTCCAATTTCTTCCTGCATTCGTATCACATTGCCGAGCCACTGAATTGCTTTTCGGTCACCAATTCGTTCAGGCCACTTGCGCAAGCGACCCGCCAGGTAATTCATCCCTTTTGAGCCGATCAACGGTACGGGTATGCTTGTCATGTCCTTGCTCGTTTGCTTGATCCCCTTCCAGATTGCCTGGTCGAGATTGTAATCTCCGGGCAATTTCACCGGGTAATACATCCGGCCACTGGGTTCTGGCATTCCCTTCGCGAACCGTGCACGCACGAGATCGTCGTAGGAAATTTCCGTGGTGTATTCCATCACCGGGTCGCTTACCAGGTACTGCCCGTTTTGTTTGCCGAAGACAATGATATTGTGAGCATTGAAATGAAACCGGTAGGCAGCAGGCAGATAGTTCAAATAAAACACCGAAGTGAGCATACCCACAGGCTGACCCTCGCCGAGCTTTCGATCGAGTGCTTCCATGGCAGCCTTCGGCGTAGAGAATTTCTTCCGTTCAATGGAAATACCAATGCGTTCGGAAAAACGCTTAAAAACCTGTCCGGGCCAGATGCGGTAAGCAGTAGCCGGAATTCCATTCACCCGTATAAAAGGCAAGTAGGCAAAGAACAATCCCGAACCGATTCCGAAAACCATGGGCTCATCGAAATCCATTCCATGGAATCTCAACAGGTTCGACACCACCCCACTTTCGCAGTGGGCCGATTGTTTATGAGTAAAGTCAACTTTCATCTGTCCAGCCTGAATCTAATTAATTCGTGTCGTTAATGCCCGTCATATCCTCCGTAAAGATCGTTCGGATGAAATCGTCCATGATCAGCTATCGCGTTGGTCCGCGTGTTGCTGATGGACATATACCTTCTTCAGCCGTTCGATATCCGTGAACTCGTCGACGGAGATCCGAAATGTGTAGGCGTATTTTTCGAGTTGCTTGCGACTTAGACGCTTAAAGAAGTAGGGTTTGCAATGCAGCCGCACCATCAACCCAATCGTGCCTGCATAACCGGCAACCATGCCGTAATTCATGATGTTCTTCCTGATAAAATAAAGCAACGGACTGGCCTTGTCCTGCAAGACAAGCTCGAGGGCATCTTTGACATCGTCGTTTACGACGTCCCAGGCCTGCTGCATAGCTACGGTTTCAGGTTCCCAGCCAATGCTGTTCACTTTTACGTAGTGGCCCTTTTCGTCGGTAGCGTAATAAAGTTTCGCCAGTTTGCCTTCGTTCAGATTCTCCTGGTCCTGAGGTACCTGTTCCTGATTCATAGGTATACATTTATCCAGCCGGGAGGCGCAGGCCTCACCCGTGGCATCAAACCACTGTCAACAACGCGTAACCGTAATTGAATCGCGCGCTTTCCGGAACCATCATCAACAGTCGATCTCCTTCCTTCAAGCGACCCGAATGAAAAAGTTCTTCCAACATAAGATAAGGTGACGCAGCACCAACATTCCCCACCCACGACAGGTTCGTGAACCAACGCGTCTGTGGCACGTTCATGCCCAAATCAGCCAAACCCTTCTCAATTCTTGACGCAAAATATTGCGACGACAAATGCGGGAGGAAGTAGGTAATACTATCGAGGTCGAGTTGTTTCTCTTTAACAAGTTCCTTCAGCAGTTCGCCGCCCTTGCGCACGATGTTGTCACCGAGCAATTTAGTGTCTTGCTTGATAGCAAAGACCGACTGAGCCGTCCATTGTGCCTGGTCCATATCGCTCCATCCGGTGAACTTACCCTTCTTATCGAACACAGCCCCGGCGTACATGCAGGGAGGAAGTTGATTGGCGAACGACCGCTGTTCGAGCCAGTCGATACGCAACGACAGACCCTTCGGATTAGGCTTCGCCTCCAGCAATGCAGCGCTCGAGCCATCTGAGAGCATGAAACGAAGGAAGTCCTTTTCAAACGCGATGATTCCGTCTCCTTCAAGCTGTTTTACCTGCTCAGCTTCCTCTTTGAAGAATTGAGCAAGCATCCATTTTGAAAAGCGTTCAGAACCGGCGCACACGGCATTGTCGGCAGCCCCGGATAAAACAGACAGGTATCCAAACTTTAAAGCCTGAATGCCGGCGCTGCAGGCCCCTGTACAAGAGTTAATTTCCACCTCGTGCGCACCCAGTTCTCCGTGCACCATGGCCGCGTGAGCGGGCAGCAATTGATCAGGAGACGTGGTTCCGCACGAAAGCACGTCGACGTCGGCCATCGAGAAGTCTTTGTCGAAAAGCTTTTCGATGGCAAGCTTGGTCAGTTCTGCGTTGGTGTGCGTAGTGTTCCCCGACCGATCAAGTGCATAGTATCGTTTCTTAATCTGATTATTTCTGAGGATAAGTGGTTTGGCCTTGGATGATTGATTGTTGATCAGTCCCAGGATACTCTCCATCTCATCGTTAGATACAGGTTCATTAGGTAAAAAACTGGCTAGTCTCGTAATGTAAACACTCCTGTTCATCCTCTTCCTCCGTTTTTTTGGGCTATTTAAGGGTTTTAAAAGTTTGAAAGCCCGAAAGTACTTTTTTCCCGAAACAATTAAAACTATTTGAGCCGTCGTACAACCGTTAGGTATCGACCTTTATTTGTAAGTTTTTCAACGACTTCGAAAAGTTTTACAGAATAGTAGCGGCTAACGCAGGGACGTTTGCTTGTAATAGGCGACTTCGTCGTTCAGCTGTCTGCGGTTGGTCATCAACATTATTTTCGAAAGTGTCCAAAGCAATGGCGAGAGTACAAAGATCGCCGGAAGCAATACATACAAAAACGTGTAGACCCTGATCTTTCTCCCGGTGGAATATAGGGTCCCACCAGAGGCAATAAAGCGCGACCATACGGAAAATCCCTTTTGTCCGCGCTTTTCCAGCAGAATAAGGCTTGGCTTCACTTCCACGGCACCTTGCTTCAGCAGTTCGTGCTGCAGGTTGGCGAAATCATTGCGATCGAGTCCTTGGGAAATTGTTTCCCCAAATTTTTTTGCTTCGCGGATATCCGACTCGGATACACCAGCCGGCGGGAAGAACAGAAACGCATCTTTCTTCCCGGTGAGTAACCAACGCAAGATTGTCACGAGACTCACCAGATTTCCCGAGCGGTCCACTAAAGCAATGTGCCCCTGCAACCGGGCGTTCGCATCGATCAAACGTTTCTTTACTTTTTCCTGTGCACCTAACCACATGTTTCGGCAGCCGAGAATGGTGACTACATTTTTGTTCGACAATATTCGCTTGCCATCTTCGCTCTGCAAGAACGAGCCAATAGGTCTTGACGGCGATAAAAACCAGGGCTGATAGCCCAGCACGACAAGGTCATAAGGTTCAAAGGCCGCACTCGACAAGGGCTTAAGGGGAAGCGGTTTCTGCTGGAAAGTCTCGGGAAACGCATTAAAGAATGTGTAAGCACTCCAGGGGAATGGATACTTTTCTGTGGGCTGAATCACTTCGAAATGCACGTCATGTCCGGCTGCAACAAGGGGTGCTGAAAGCGATTGAAGTATCGACAACTGTTGACCAGATTGCGAGTAGTAAAGCATGAGAACCTTTTTCTTCATGGAGGCGAGATTGAATGCAAAAATAATTGACAATTGACAATTAACAATTCCGGGAGGGCCTATCGGCCCTTCTATATTCCCTGCAGTTTTTTCTGAAATTTAACGGTTGGTATGTTCGAGTAGCAGTAATTCGGGTCTCCGATAAGCTCAGCGTCTCTTTACCCAAGCCCCGATAGAGGCTCCCAAATTGTCAATTGTCAATTGTTAATTTCAATTCTTCCTCAGCAGCACCTGCAGCGTCGAGCGCGACGATTGCTCAAGCAATACACCTGGGAGATTGCGAAATTTGTCGAACGTTTGGGCGTCGTAATTCTTTACCGTGATCAGGGTGAGTCCCGTGTTGTAATAGACTTCGAAGGATGGTTGCAGACGCGCGATAAGCTTTGTCACCTTGCTCTCGCGAAAGTCAATGCAGAACGAGAAGGAAATGGCTGAATTCTGCATGACATTAATGCGAATGTCGAGTTCCATCACGGTGGCAAAGATTTGTCGGAGCTGGTCTTCGGAGATGAACGTGTAGTCGGTTACTTTACAGGAAATCAGGCATTGGTTCTCCTTCCACACGATAAGGGGCGGGAGATGATCGACTATGCATTCGTGAATCTTCGTGCCAGGCAAGGAAGGGTCCTCGAAATTCTTGACGTATAGCGGAATGCGCTTGTTGGCAAGTGGCTTGATCGTTTTCGGGTGTATGACGGAGGCACCATAGTATGTCATCTCCGCTGCCTCCCTGAATGGCAGTTCCTCGAAAATGATAGGATTGGGATACTTGCGCGGATCAGCGTTCATGACGCCGGCAACATCTTTCCAGATGGTGAGGGAATCTGCATTTAGCGAGGCCGTGAAAATGGCGGCCGTGTAGTCCGATCCTTCGCGACCCAGTGTAGTAGTCAATCCGTTGGGCGTTCGCCCCATGAATCCCTGCGTGATGATTATATTGGATTGAAGGGTCTCGCGAAGCGAAGCAATTCGTTCGGCAGTCCTTTTCCAATCTACTTTGCCTTCCCGAAAGGTGCTGTCTGTGCAAACGTAATCCCGTGCGTCTATCCACACCGTGGAAGGATGCACCTGGCGCAGATAGTGGTAAACAATGAGGGACGAAAGCAGTTCGCCGCAGCAGACCACCTGGTCGTAGACCTGGTCGACGTCAGCACTTTTCGAGAGCTCGGCCACCATGCCGTCGATCACCTGCATGAGGGCTGCATTTACGGCAGCGGGATCATCAAATAGGTTCGCAACGGTGTCGGTATGGTACCTGGCGAAGGACTCCAGCGTAGCGGCATATTCCTGGTGTGTGGCTGAGAGGTGGCAAATGCGCTCCAGCATGTCCGTTGTCTTGCCCATGGCCGATACGACCACGAGCAGTTGCTGGGGCGACGAACGCACGATCGACGTCACGTTCCGGATCCCTTCCGGACTTTTCAAGGATGCGCCTCCGAACTTGAATACTTTCATCCTTGCCGCGCCTATTTCTTTGCGCCTGACTCTTTCTTGTCGCTTTTAGCGGCCCCTTCCTTCTCAGGCTTAGCCTTTATTTCCGTCGCGTTCTCCTCCTTAGGCTCAACGTCAACCGGAACCTCGGCTACGGTTTCTTCCTTAGCGGGCACCTCTTGCTTTTCTTCGAAGATCTCCGGAACGTATTTCAGCAATACACTATACCAGCGCACGAGCTTTTTGATGTCGCTCACGTATACGCGGGTATCGTCATATTCAGGCAGTACCGATTTGATGAACGCTTTCAACTCAGCAGGATCCGCATTAGAATCGATGCCGGGATCAGCGCCAAATTCAGTATGAATTTTCTTCAGGATGGCTCCCAGCGGTACGGTTCCCTCTTTAGTAGTAGTGTAGATGGATATCTCGTGCAGCAACGACAAGCGATGGTTCGTAGTGGCGACCAGTTTCGTTTTCTGTTCGTCGAGCGACTCCAGGATCACACCCGACTTGGTCGGAGATAGGATCTTGAACAATCCGCCTTTACCTGATACCGTTGCAATTTCTGATAATGTCATGATCACGTTTCTTTTAAAGGGGGCAAAGCTAAATAAATGACCTCGAAAAACGCTATTTAATTTCGGCCCGCAGCGGGTTGTTGGTCATCGCTGAATTCATAAAATCAAACAATTCGTCGCGGCCTGTTCCCTTTTCAGAACTCGTTAGGAACAGGGGAGGAAGCTCCTCCCAGCTGGCCAACAAGGTACGTTTGTACAGCGCGAGGCTTTTTTGCAATTCGTTGGCTTTGAGCTTGTCGATCTTTGTGAAAACGAGCGCGATCGGAACACCCTTGCTGCCTGCCCATTCCATGAAGGTAAGATCGATTTTTTGTGGAGACAATCTCGTATCGATGAGAATGAAGAGGCAGTATAGATTCTCGCGTTTAAGGACATAGTTTTCAATCATCTTACCGAAGCCCTCCCGCGTGCTCTTGCTGACACTCGCATAGCCATAGCCCGGCAGATCCACCAGGTACCAGGTGTCATTGATCAGGAAATGATTGATGGTTTGGGTCTTGCCGGGTGTAACGGAGGTCTTGGCCAGCTTTCGCATGTTCGTCAGCATGTTGATCAGGGACGACTTTCCGACGTTAGAGCGACCAATGAAGGCAAACTCGGGACGATCGGGTGCTGGGCACTTCGCCACGTCGGCAAAACTGGATACAAAGGTAGCGGAATGTAGCTTCATTGGTTAAAGTAAAGATTGAACCGGAAAATACTAAGTTTGTAAAAGGCCGACACCTTATGTACTCGATTATATGCTGCTATAGTCGGCTATTTTCATATTTTGTGGCTAAATTAGAGGATATTTTACCGTAGCTTTACTGTTAAAACTTATTTTTCCACAATGTCCAGTATCCGTAGTGTACTGATTTTTTTAACTCTGTTTTTAGCCGTCTTAACCCCCTCGTTTAGCCAGCAAGATCCCAAGGAAACCGCAAGGCAGTACATGGAGCAGGCAGAGCTTATTATGGGCGAAACCAAGGCTATGGACGACGCCCGCGAACTGATGACCACGGCAGCCAACCTGGACACCACGTACATCAAAGCCAATTACGAGGCGGGCAGAATGCACCTTCTCACCGTGGGAAAAGACCGTGCGGTGACGTACCTGCTGCGTGTTTACCGACAGGATCCGGCCTACCGATTTGACATTGAGTACTGGATTGGCAGGAGCTACCAGTATGGCGAATCCTTCGACAAGGCCTTACAATTTTACACGCTCTACAAAGAGAAGCTAACCAAGAAATCGACGTATCAGGGAAAAGATAAAATCGACCTTGCTACGGTAGACCGGGCGATATTTGAATGCGAGAACGGGAAAGAGTTTGTGTCGCACCCCGGTAACTACTCGATCGTTAACATAGGACGCGAAATCAACTCGGAATTCGAAGATTATGCGCCCGTGCTGAATGAGGCAGAAGATGAAATCGTGTTTACGACCCGCCGCCGAGAAGACAACCTGAACCAGAACGTGTTCGACGATAACAAACCGTACGAAGATATTTTCACTTCGAAAAAGACGAGCGGTGCGTGGAGTTATGCCAAGAACTTGGGGCCGGTGGTGAACAACCCCTATCACGATTCAAACGTGGCGTTATCGGCCGATGGTAATATGCTGTTCCTCTTTAAGGATGAAGGGGGTGGCGACATCTTCTTTTGCACGCGAGAGGCAGGCAGTGAGTTTGGTGCGCCCATGCCTATGCCCGGAATCATCAACTCCAGCTTTGAAGAGAAGTCTGTATCGCTCTCCCCGGATGAAAAGACACTCTACTTTTCCAGTAACCGGCCCGGCGGTTTTGGCGGCCTTGATATTTATCGCGCAACCAAAGACTCGAAAGGGGAGTGGACGAACGTACGAAACCTGGGGCCCAACATTAACACAGACATGGACGACGATGGTCCGTTCATCGACTATGATGGCGTGACGCTGTATTTCAGTAGCAAAGGCCGCAAGGGCATGGGCGGATTCGATGTATTTAAGTCGACGTTCGATCCCGCGAAAAACGAATTTAGTGAGCCGGTTAACCTCGGCTATCCAATCAATACACCTGATGATGACATCTACATTGTGTTTTCTAAGGATGGCAAGCGAGCGTATTATTCCTCGGTCAGGGAAGATGGTATTGGTTATACCGATATCTATTTGATCACCATTCCGGAGGGCATCAAGAATGTTGACCCGACTACTGGGCCGACCGTTGTTGCTCAGCCAGACACCAC
>DATHKA010000509.1:0-16170 GCA_035489615.1 Chryseolinea sp. | reverse complement strand
GAACGATCGGTCCTGACCTGACGGGATATGATCGCAGGAATGTTGATGACATGCTCACCAACATCGTTGACCCCAACGCTTATATACGCGAGGGTTATGTTGCCTATCACATCATAACAACCGACAAACGTAATTTACTCGGTACGCTTAAATCGAGGAGTGGTTCTACGATCACCCTTCAGCCCCTGAACGGCGACGTGGTGGTTTTAGATGCTGATCAGGTCAGTAAGATGGAAGAACAAAAAACTTCAGTGATGCCCGAGGGATTATTGAATAGTCTTTCGTCACAGGAGATTCGTGACATGATTTCCTATTTGACGAAAGATGCAGGCAAGTAAGTGTGTAATCATTTTTGATACATCAAACGTTTGCTTATTGCAGGCGCTGTAAATTGGTTGTAATTGTACTTAAGATAACGTCGCGAATTCAGGAGCAGGAGTCTGTTAAATGTCATATAACAAGGAGTTTATGAATGAAGTCGGTAATAAATGTCGTCATGAACGATTCACTTATAATTTTAACCGTAAAAGATATATATGAATAGAGGTGATTATTGGTGTTCAGCGAAATCGTTACAACCTGTTGCTTTCGATCTTTTTAAAATTATTGTGTGGTGTATGTAAAAAAAACTATGAATTGCATTTTGTTATTCTGTTAGTTTGATATCTTAGTACTTCGTTCATTCAGAGCGAAAACCAGCCGGACATTCTTCCCATTTACTAGTTCCCGAGAAATTCAACCGATCCTGGTGTGTCCAGGATGCAGCTCTCTATTTCCCAAACCGTAAACCTTAACAGGCCTATGATGTAAAAAGTCTGTCCCTATTAAACACCATAATCCCAAACCTAAACTCTATGAAAAAACTCTACAACGTGCTCCTACTCGCACTGCTGATTACAACAGCAGCAGTGAGTAGTGTTCTGGCTCAGAAAGCAGTGACGGGCACTGTCATTGACAACAACCGGCAACCTCTGCCTGGTGTCAGCGTAATCGTAACAGGTACTACCTTCGGTACAGTGACCGACGCGGGTGGTAAATATAGACTAGATGTTCCTCAAGGAACGTCCACTCTTACATTCTCTTTTATTGGAATGGAAACACAGGTTGTAGCCATCGATAACTTAACTCAGATTGATATTTCGATGACGGAATCGTCGACGAGTCTTCAGGAAGTTGTTGTCGTTGGTTACGGTACACAGAAGAAAGTGAATCTTACCGGTTCAGTAAGTAGTGTTAACTATGAAGATTTCAAAGACCGGCCCGTCCAAAACGTTGCACAGGCGCTTCAGGGTGTCGTGAATGGATTGAACATTAGCACAGGTGCCGGTGGAGGTATGCTTGACGTAGCGCCGACCATCAACATTCGCGGTACCGGAACGATCGCCAATCAACCGAGTGGCGGAACATCCAGTGGCGGCTTCTCACGTCCAAACGCTGTTCCTCAAAACTCCATCTCGGCGCCCCTTATCCTGATCAATGGGGTGGAGGGTGATATCAACTCGCTTAACCCGCAGGATATTGAAAACATCTCGGTACTAAAGGATGCGGCCTCTTCTTCCATTTATGGTTCGCGTGCGGCGTTTGGTGTGATACTCGTCACAACTAAGAGTGGTAAGATGGGCAAAGACATCAAGCCGGTTATCAACTACGCCGGAAATGTGCGCTTCTCGTCGCCTATGGGATTGCAGCCGTATGCCAATGCCTGGGATGCAACAAAATATAATATCGTTGCTTACGGAAACAGCGGCTCGGCACCAACCTACCTTACGCCAACGTTGATCGCGGGACAGGAGGCTTATGCGAACGGTGCCGGTCCGATGTGGGGTCCGACTGATCCAAACAATCCGAAATACTACCCCATGTACTTCGGATCCACGGATTGGAACGATGCATTGTATAAGGGCAACATGCCTTCTACTTCGCACAGCCTGAACATCCGTGGGGGTGGCGAAAAATACACTTATTATATTTCGGGTAACCGCCTGGACCAATCCGGTCTGTTGCGTGATAGTCCGGAGGATTTTGTTCGCAACACGCTTAATGTCAATCTTAGTGCGAACATCAACAAAAGGGTGAAAGTTGAGTACATCGGCGGTTTTAACTGGACCGACTACGATGCACCAAGCTATCTCCAGTGGGGATTCTTCTATCAAAACTCAAGGCGTATTGCCAACCAGCCGGTTCATTATGAGGATGGTGTGGATGCAAACTATGTACCCATAGCGTTGCGCGATGGTGGCCGCTATGTGATGAGTCGCAACCAGAATCAGCATAAGTTCACCGTGTCGGTTAACCCGGTCGGGAATTGGAACATCTATGCCAACGGAAGCGTGAACATCACAAACGAGCTTCAGAACGTTAATCAGAATGCGATCTATATGCAATACAGCAATGGTGAAAGATATGGCGTTAACATTCCGGAGTCACAATTTGGATCAGGTGTGGGTGATACTTATATCGGTCAAAAGGCCTATAAGAATGACTACTACACGACAAACATCTATTCGGATTATTTTATCCAGACAGACAATGGTCACTACATCAAGGCACTCGTCGGATTTAACGCAGAATATTATCACGCTCAGGGATTCGGTGTTGCCCGTACCGGTCTTATATCGCCTGATGTGATCGCGATCGATGCGGCGACGTCTGCTCCGCGCGATGCGTTTGGTAACTCACAAACCTGGACGGCTGCCGGTTTCTTCGGTCGTATCAACTATAACTTTAAAGAGAAATATCTCCTTGAAGTCAATGGTCGTTACGACGGTGCCTCCAGGTTCGTTGGCGACCAACGCTGGGGATTCTTCCCGTCAGTATCCGCCGGATGGAACATCTCTGCCGAGCCGTTCTTTGAACCTCTTTCGAATGCCATTCCGCTGTTGAAGATCCGCGGTTCGTACGGTTCATTGGGTAACATGAATACGACGAACTGGTATCCCTTTTATCCAACCATGCCACTGGCGATCGGACAAATAACTCCCGGAAACTTAGGCGTGAACTGGGCCGCCAACTCCAACTGGCTTGTCAATGGCGCGCTGAGCAACGTTTCCAGCGCACCAAATCTTGTGAGCTCGGACCTAACGTGGGAGCGTGTTAAGTCATGGGATATCGGTCTTGACTTCGGTTTCTTTAGCAACCGGTTGACAGGTAACTTCGACATCTTCAACCGCACAACCGAAGGTATGGTTGGACCGGCCGTGCCGATCACCAATACACTGGGAACCTCGGCGCCTGCGACAAACAATGCTAACCTCGAATCAAAGGGTTTCGAAGTGTTACTGGGATGGCGTGATCAGGTCGATGTCAACAGCTCTCCGCTTTCCTACGGGCTGTCAGTAAACGTCTCTGATGAAGTACAGACGATCACCAAGTACAACAACTCCTCACCGAGCTTTTATTCCTGGTATGCCGGAAGAAAACTTGGTGAGATCTGGGGTTACGAGACCATCGACATTGCCAGAACTCAGGAGCAAATGACTCAACACCTTGCATCACTTCCGAATGGAGGACAAAGTCAGCTTGGTCAGGTATGGCAGTCGGGCGACATTATGTATCGCGACATCAATGCCGACGGGCGTATTTCTCAGGGAAGTGGTACGCTGAAAGATCCAGGTGATGTAAAAATCATTGGTAATGACCTTCCTCGTTACAAGTTCGGTATTACGCTGACGGGTGCCTGGAAAGGTTTCGATTTGAACGTGTTCTTTCAGGGTGTTGCCAAACGCGATATGTGGCCGGCAACACAACGCGTGACACCAGGCTATTCTGACGGTGACTTTACCTTCTGGGGAATTGCAGGAAGCTCGAGCAACCAACAGGTGCTTGTTCCTCACCTCGACTACTACCGTCCGGAAGGTGATCCTTACGGCGCAAATGTCGATGCCTACTATCCGCGTCCCTATACGATCACCGCGCAGAATCAGTTGACGCAAACCAAATACCTGCAAGACGGCGCGTACCTGCGTTTGAAGAACCTGCAGTTAGGGTATTCGATACCCAACCGATTGTCACAGAAGCTTTATCTGCAAAGGGTAAGGCTTTATGTAAGCGGTGACAACCTGTACACCTGGACAAAACTTACTAAGGTTATTGACCCTGAAGCGTATATGGGTATGAATACTCCGCAAGGAGGTGCCGGATCGATCGGAACGGCTTATCCGATTCAAAAGGTATTTTCAGTTGGCCTCAACCTAACCCTTTAATTCAAACTGTATGAAGACTATAAATAAATTCATTCTTATCATACTTATCACGACTGCGTTTGTGTCGTGCAATGATTTTCTTGACCGTGAACCGGAATCGAAGATTACGCCGGTATCATATTTCGGATCGGAAACGGACCTCGCAACGTATGCCCTGGGCGGCTATCAATTCTTCGGAGGAACCGCATGGAACGTAGGGCGCTATGAATATCACAATGATATGTGGCTCTGTGCCAACTTCGGCGACCCTTCGCAATGGTGGGTTCCGGGAATGAAGCGCGTACCTGCTGATTACGGAAGCTCTCAACCTCAGGGTGGTTATACATTCAGCCGCATACGGAACTCAAACTATTTCTTCGAACAGGTGCTTCCGAAGTGGAAAGCAGGTCAGATCTCCGGTAGTGAACCCAATATCAGACACTATATCGGTGAAGTATATGTGAACCGTGCAACCGTGTATTTCGACAAGCTGTTCAACTTCGGTGATTTTCCAATCATCAGGAGAACTTTTAAGGAAACAGAAGTAGATGAACTGATTGCCGCTAACAAGCGGATGCCCAGAAACGAAGTAGCACGGTTTATTATAAGCGATCTTGACAGCGCGATCATGTTGCTAAGTCTCACGAACAAGAGCCGGATCACTAAGGATGTAGCCTTGCTTTTGAAGTCGAGGGTTGCTTTGTTCGAAGCCACGTGGCTGAAGTACCATAAGGGAACGCCATTCGTTCCCGGAGGTCCCAACTGGCCCGGAGCAGCTCTTAATCCGGGTTTCACGATCAACATCGATGAAGAGATCAACTATTTTCTCGAGCAGGCGATGGATGCTGCAAAACAGGTAGCTGACAGAGTAGCGCTGGTTCCAAATACACACGTCATGAATCCCCCGGTAGGAGTAGGGGCTGTGGGTGCGAACTGGAATCCTTACTTTGAAATGTACAACTCCCGGAATAATTCAGCATTTCCTGAAGTGTTGATGTGGCGCGATTACGATAGAACACTCAGTGTCTATCATACCGCAGGTGCATCAATGTCTTCAGGACCAAACAACGGATGCGGTGTGACGAAACAAGTCATCGACGTATTTCTGATGCAAAACGGGCTTCCCAAGTATGCACCCGGCTCAGGCTTTGGTCTGGATTCCACGATCATGCTTGAAAAGGCAAACCGCGATGAACGTCTTCAGCTCTTCATCTCCGGTGAGGATGACGTGCGCTTTGTCGACAAAACCATTCAATCGAACGCGTATCTTGAACCACCAATCAACGGTGTGAATGCAACTGATGGTGGCGGATTGTGGGGTTATCCACCGATCACGTTTGGAGCGATCAACCAGGCAAAGACCGGATACATGCCCCGTCGCTATTATCCTTATGCCGACATCAAAGACTTCGGTAACGCCGATGGACAGAATAACTGGCCTGTATTCCGCGCAGCAGAAGCATACCTGAACTATATCGAAGCTTCCTACCTTCGTGAAGGTGCCATCAACGGAACTGCAGCTGACTACTGGCAAAAGCTTCGTATTCGCGCCGGTGTTGATCCTGATTTCCAAAAGACCATTGCAGCAACAAACCTGTCACAGGAAACGAACCTGATGAAATACTCCGGGACCTCGCTTGTGGATGCAACAACCTTTAACATCCGCCGTGAACGCCTCAGTGAGTTTTACGTCGAGGACTTCGGCCTTCCGATGGGAGCCCGCTGGATGGACATGAAACGCTGGAGAGCTTTCGACATGGCGAAGAACTATCAGCCACAGGGATTCAACCTTTGGGACAATGCATACAAACATTATCCGTCGACGTATCCGATCATTCCATTTGGATCCAACAACTCCAACGCATCAAGTGCAAGCGATGGAAAATATCTGCTGCCTTATCGCGTCAATGCGAACAACGCGATGTACAATGGATGGAACTGGACGGAAGCCTATTATCTGGAGCCGATCGGATTCCAGGCTTTTCAGCTAACGAGTGATGACCCTGCAGGTAACCCTCAGGAGGTTATTTATCAGAATCCATACTGGCCCGCCGAGCCGAACGGCGCCGCCACTCAATAGGTTTAGGTTAATTCGGTTATTGCGTAAGTGTGCTCTCCCTCCGTCTTCTGGACGGGGGGAGTTCTTAACCGGCCTTCGGTGTAAATTTCCTTTTTTTGAAAGGAAATGGTGTTTAACTTTTATGTGATTCCTGGAAATGCAGGGAATGGAATTCTAACAGAATAGAAATATGAAGAACAACGATCTTAATGGCGCAACACAGATGTGGCCTTTGTCCTTGGTGATCCTGGCAAGCGCCTGCTTAACCATAGCTTCGGGAACGGCAGTGGCCCAGAAGATCGGGCGGCCGGTTGAAGTAGTGAGTTTGTGTTTTCGCGATCAGGGATTTGAAAAAATTATTAAAATGGTAGAGGAAGAGGCATCGAAAGGTGTCGATATCATTTCTCTGCCTGAAACGTGGCGAGGGCAACACACCCCTGAAAAGATTGACGGAGAAACGATCACTGCGCTGTCGCGAATTGCAAAGCAATACAAGACGTACATTCTCTCACCCATTGACCGGACGGATGGAAAAGGTCGTTACAATACGGCAGTACTGATAGACCGGCAAGGCAAGGTGGTTTTTGGTTACGACAAAATCTATCCCTACTGGGCAGAGTTTGATCTGAGCGAAGGTGCGGTTAATCCTGGATCAAACGGCGAAATGGTATATGATACGGATTTCGGTCGCATAGGTGTGAGCATCTGTTTCGATTCGAATTTTCCCGAGGTATGGCAGGCGCTTCGTGACAAAGGTGCGGAGATCGTATTCTGGCCGAGCGCGTATTCGGCCGGATCGCAACTGCAGGCCTATGCGATTATGCACCACTATTACATTGTGACGAGCACGTATACAAAAGATTGCCAGGTTTATGACATTACCGGCGAACGGATACTCGACGCGAAAAGCGCGGACGTGACGGTGGCAAGAACAACTGTCGATCTCGATCGTGTCATTTTTCACGAGAACTTCAACATGCAGAAGCGCGATAAGCTCCTGAAAGAGCACAAGGATGAGATCGAGCAGGAAGCATTCCTGGAACGCGAACAATGGTTTGTTCTTCGTTCGAAAAAGCCGGGAATTTCTGCCCGTGAGTTAACGAAAAAGTATGAGATGGAAGAACTGGTGGATTACCAGGATCGCAGCCGCCGCGAAATAGACAAACGGCGCGGTCGTGATCTCCCAAAAAAACAGCTATGAGTGTCAGCAAATAACTAACTGACAGGTATCACTTGGCGATGCGCAATTGAGTCAACGCTGACTTTAATACGTTTCTGATCCATTTATGATTTTCTGATTAAGCTGTAGGCGCGACATCTGCTCGTGTTTACAGCCAAGGCGAGAACGCGGGGACTGCTTTGGTTTTCCGCCTCAATGGTTAAGGGTATGTGCACCTGAGCAGGGAATCTGCGTTCTTCGCCAATCAGAGTAAAACAAAGTAAGCCTTATGAAGTATTCGACGCTTTTTACCTTTGTATTGTTTTGTTCTGCCCCGGCGCTTGCGCAGACCGGTGTGGGTTTGTCTGGTGCGTCGACCCTAAGGAAGCCAGCAGCAGAGTGGCCGACGTTGCGGGCAAACAACAACCGAGACGGACGTGTGGTAGCGAAAGGTCAGTTCACTGACATTGCAAGGGTCGAGGAATCGATTGACTTTTCGACGTCAGAAGCATACATCGAGCTCTTTCCGGGTAGCAAAAATTCGGAGGTGATCCTGAAGAAGGACATCGTCGAGGGACCGGAAGGCAGGAGTGACATCGCATCAAACTGGCAGCTGAATTCCATTGGAGATCTTTCAAAGACAGGCGCATACATCGATTTGTATGGGGATGGAAAGTTTACGCTTGTATCACAGTCGCAGAACTCGAAGTATTTCCAATTGTTTGAAGGTGACAAGAAGTACTACCGCATCGAAGCTTATGATGGATTTGGCTCAACTGTCAACGTCAACGATGACACGTTTATCGGGATACGTGTATTTGAGGCGAACACCAGCACACAAATATTGGAGATGCGTTTCCCAAAAGGCGACTACATGCAACGTCCGCATATCACTGTTGCGGATATGAACAACGATGGGAAGAGAGACATTGTGATCACAAGCTGGGAGGGGATCTATGTTTACAATACCAAAGGCGAGAGGATAGCATCTTTGAGTCAGACGGTTCCGGGTTGGCATCACCTGCGCAAGCGCGGGTATGCCTGCTTAAAGGACATCGACGGAAACGGATATAAAGACGTGATCATTATTAGTTCGCTGCCCTGGCATGTGGATGTGATAAAAAATGATAACGGCGTGTTGCGCTTTGGCTGGACAAAGATATTTGATGGCCTCGTTGAAACAGCAAAGAAGATATCGCGACCCATTCTGAACAGCGTGAATGATTTTGATGGCGATGGAAAGTTCGAGATACTGGTAAACGTTTACAATTTCAATGACGACAACAACTGGGCGGGTGTGATTTTCGACGCCATCACGGGAGATGTGAAGGGTCAGATCAGGAATGCCTACGTCGTGTCAGCAGAAGATCTGAACAGCAATGGGAAGTTTATGTTCTTCTGCACGGAAACAAAAGGGCAATCTGTACCGGTAGCTGCGGCGTTGCGGGTGGTTATGTTTGATGGCATGAAAACGAAGGATGTATTATCCGTTCCGCGTGGCGAATGGATCAACCCGCGCATTGCAAACACGTCGCCATTGATTACATCACATAACGATGGGGTGTCAAGTCTCGCCGAGGACGTGGTGCTTTGCATAGATTATGAAAACAGTGGTCATAGATCGTTTTTTATAAAGACTTCCGGGACCGATGGCAGTTCTGCAATCAGCGCTTATAATTTTTCGGACGCGAATGTTCCCGTCAAGTCCGGCTTCACGGTCGGTATTCCGCAGGGTATGTACGGAGAGATTCTCAGATATAGGTCCGGTGAAACCAAGAAGCACAGCTTTCTTCTTCAGGTTACCGCATCAGGCAGGCCAGCAGGACGGATAAAAGTTACCGGCGCCACTTCAAAGGCGCTGGGTAGATTTAATATGTCGAGTTCGAAGATCACCATTCCTGTTGTGGCCGATATCAACGCCGATGGATTAACGGAGATACTGGTTGCGAACGATGTTGGGGAACTGTTGTGTTTCAGTCGCGATACAAAAGGAAAGATGAGCTTGTTGTGGCGCGTGCCGGGCCATGGTATGAGTTGGCAGTACAGCCCCGCCATGGAGTATGGCGTGGCCGTTGACGATCTTGATCATGATGGCCAGCGGGAGGTGATCGTAAGCGGTTCAGATGAAGCGGGCGCTGTTTTGTATGTCTATGACAGCAAGGGAAAGATGCGATGGAAGGCAAGCTTTCCGGAGATCCACGGAGGAGAGATGACAGCATTTGATGGAAACATTGCATTCTATGGCACAGTGCAATCATCAGGTCGTAAAAACCGCGATGTGGTTGTTACGGTCCAGCGCGGAATTGCCCACGGTGGAAAAACCTATTGCCTGAATGGAATGGATGGTTCTGTGATCTGGAGCCTTGACCGACTCGAAGCAGAAAGGGGCGAGCGAGATAATAAACCAATTGATAGCGGCGCCGGAGGCTACGTTCTTTCGTCGTATGATATTAACAATGACGGCGCAGACGAAGTGATGTGTGGATACGGCAACATAGTTTTCTTTGCCAACAGCAACGACGGTGCGGTGGAATTTAAAGCATTCATGCGCAAAGTTTTTATCGATCATTACAATTACCCTGAACATGGATACGAATCTTTCTGGATGCAGCAGATAACACCCGTTGCATTTAAGTCTGGCGGTGAGCTTGAACTGGCCTGCTTCAATACCATGGTCGCTGCAGGAACCATGGATACGAAGGGAAAGCTGATCTGGAGTCCTGAAACGCTGGACTATCGGGAGCGATATTGGCAGTGCATGGCCGATCTCGAGGGCAATGGCAAATTATGGGTAGCAGAAGTAGCCATCAGAATTACGGACAACGTACCGGTGCTTTTTGCTTATGATCCTGCGACCGGTGATATGCATCCTTCTTTTAATAAACCGCTGCCCGGTTTCACACCTGGTCTTGGTGCCGGGATCATGCCTGTTGCCACTGACGTAAACGGCGATGGTAAAGATGAAATTCTGATCAGCAACACAGCAGGCGTATCTTGCTTCGCTCTTGTTGATAACAAGGTGGTCGAGGTATGGAAATACCTTGCGCACGGATGTGGACCTGTTGTTGTTGCAGATACGGATTCGGATGGATATGTCGAGGTGATAACAGCTTCACAGGAGGGCAAGGTCATCATACTCGATAAATGAAAGAACTTCGATCGAACTGTGCGAAGTTGACAACGCCGCCGCTAGACGATTTCTGTTTAAAGGGCAAATAGGCCCGCAGAAATTGATTTTTTGTTCGTTAAACAATAAAACAACCGCAGGCCAAAATACAGGCATAAAATAAGTTTAAAAATTTCGTTTCTCGGGTTAATTTGATACTTTAGTACATCGTTCTTTTCTTTGAACGACCGACCAGCCGCATCCCGCTTTTCACTTCCAATTTCCATTTAGCTTCTTAGCAATTTTGCCTATGAAAAAGGTTTTACTCCTATTCATTTTCGGATCGATTATAGAATGCTCACTTGCACAGGTGCAGGTCCGTCCTTTGCCCACATCGGGCTTTGAAAAGAGGATACGCGACTATGTCGATGACATGCGGGTAGTCGACACCCATGAGCACCTCATGCACAAGGATTATCTTAAAAAGAGGACTACTCTTGATTTTATGCTTTTGCTTCAGGGCTATTCCGACTTGCGCGGAGCTGGCATGGCCAATACCGGGATACTCACAAAGGATTCGCTTTCACCGGTAGAGAAATGGAAAATACTCAAACCTTACTGGGAAGCATCCTCAAATACAGCATACAACCGCATCGCCCTTCTTACGGCGGACAAGCTTTTTGGCGTCAAGGACATAAATGAATCCACGGTTACAGAACTTTCCAATAAGATCGCGAAGGCATATGAATCAAAGGATTGGATCAACCAGGTGATCGATAAGTGCAAGATCGACTACGTTATAGAAGACAACCTGATCACCGAACCATCTGCCGAACGCTTCGACAATGAAAAATACAGGTACGTCAAGCGATTTGACAACTTCGTGAATATCAATTCGCGTCAACGCATAAGTTTTATCGGCAAGGAACGGAACATCTCTATTCAATCACTCGATGCATTGGTAGCCGCCCTGGCAGCCGACTTTAAAAAAGCAAAAGAGACGGGTATCGTGGCCATTAAGATAGGCCTGGCCTATGCGCGTGTTCTGTCATTCGACGACGTGAAGAAAGACCGCGCCGAGGAAGTATTCAATACGATCATGAACATGGATGAACGTATGCTTACTTTTGCAGATGTCAAGCCGCTCCAGGATTATATGCTTCACCGGGTACTCGATCAGGCTAAGCTCCACAATGTCGTTGTTCAGATCCACACGGGATTTCAGCAATACGGCAACCTCGTTTCGAATGCAAATCCCTTGAATCTCTTTAATCTGTTCCGCGAATACCCCACTGTTAAGTTTGTCCTATTCCACGGCAGCTATCCTTTTGGCGGTGAATTATCGGCCATTGCTAAGGCGTTTCCCAACGTGCATCTTGACCTGACGTGGGTTTATGTGCTTTCTCCTTCATTTAGTGAGCGCTTCCTTCACGAATGGCTTGAGACGATTCCCGCTTCGAAGATCACTGGTTTTGGTGGAGATTATGGCAATGTCGAAAATGTTCTCGGTCACCTCCTTTTTGCAAAGCAGATCATTGCGAATGTTCTTGTTGCCAAAGTGAAGGACGGTTACTTCTCCGAAACGGAAGCAAAGAACATTGCCAGGATGCTCTTATATGATAACGCGATGAATATTTATAAACTTTCCAAATCCGATCAGTTGATGCCGGAACAGATCTATTATAAAATGCCTTGAGAATCAGATAACCGTAACTATCCAATGATGAAACGAAAATTTGTTTTAATCTTTCTGTCAGCGATGTTGTGTGTTCCCGTTGCGTATGCGCAAAAAAAACCAACGACAGGTACAAAGATGAGGATGTCCGTTCAGAAAAGAATTCCGTCCGAGATGAACCGCGGGTCATTTGTTGTATCCCAGGACATTCAGACGTGGAATCCGAACGAAACGGCTATCATCATTTGTGACATGTGGAACAAACATTGGTGTAAAGGTGCCACGGAAAGAGTATCCGAGATGGCTCCGACGTTGAACAATGTTGTGTCGATCGCCCGTGATAAGGGCGTATTCATTGTTCATGCCCCGAGCAGTTGCATGCCGTACTATAACGATCACCCGGCGAGAAAGCTTGCTAAGAAATACGACAATAAGAAGGCTGTGGCGATGAATTCCCGCGAACCGCTGTTGAGCGAGAAAGGAGCGTTGTGGCCTATCAATCAGGACGACGGCGGATGTAATTGTACGATAGAATGTACGCAGGGAACCGTCTGGGATCACCAGATCGAGACCATCGTGATCAAAGATCAGGATGCGATAAGCGATTCCGGTGTCGAGGTAGCCGGACTGTTCAAGGCAAAAGGTATAAAGAATGTCATTCTCATGGGTGTTCATGAGAATATGTGTATTATCAACAGGCCATTTGCCCTTCGTAACATGGTCAACCTGGGAATGAATACCGTGGTGATGCGTGATCTTACGGACACAATGTATGATTCAAAAGAGGAACCACACGTCTCACACTTTACGGGCAACAGTCTCATGACCGAGTATATTGAAAGCTATATTGCTCCCAGCGTTGTGTCAACAGACTTTACCGGCAAAAAGCAATTCCGTTTTAAAGAAGACGACCGTCCGTTGGTGGCTTTTATCATCGCAGATAATGAATACCACGCCAACGAAAGTCTTCCGGCATTTGCGCATGACCTTCTGCTCAAGCAGGGTGTGAACTGTGAATTTGCACTGGGTAAACCCATTGCCGAAGGAGAAGGCGTTCACAATATTGAAAATCTTCAGGTGATGAACGATGCAGATCTCGCGGTGGTTTTTGTGAGGCGTCGTGCCTTGCCGTCGGAAGAGATGAGTCTCATCAAGGATTATGTTGCCAGTGGCAAGCCTGTATTGGGTATACGGACAGCAAGTCATGCTTTCGATGCTAAAAAGGACGTGCCGCGTGCAGGCGGGG
Organism: Chryseolinea sp.; assembly: GCA_035489615.1. Lineage (GTDB taxonomy): Bacteria > Bacteroidota > Bacteroidia > Cytophagales > Cyclobacteriaceae > Chryseolinea. Next base: position 2,744 of record DATHKA010000509.1, on the reverse strand, counting down.
GGTTGGAGCCGGCGAAGGTGCAGGTATCCGAAATGCTGGCGCAATGGCCGGAATTCGACAAGGACGTTCTTGGTGGGAATTACCAGGGACACTATGGAAATATGAAAGAAGGTATTATGTTTTCGGTTGCTCCCGGAATGGAAAGTCATCCGATACTCAAAGGGATTTCTCCAAAGGGTTTTGTCGGTCCGGTCGCCCCGTCGGAAAGTCTCTACAAGAACAGACCGCTGCGGTCTGATAATATACAGGTGCTGATGACCGGTAATATTCCCGATCAGCCTTCTGAACCCGTGTTGTGGGTGAATCATCCCGGGCAAAATAAAGTGGTGTATACCTCCATGGGCCATTGGGAACATTGGAAGATGGAGGATTTCCGCAAGCTCATGGCTAATGCTGTCGGATACTTATTGGCGGATCAAAAATAAAATTTTATGGAAAGAAGAAGTTTTATCAGTAAAGCCGTTCAGGGAACAGTTGGATTGTCCCTCGGTTATTCCGTTATGGCAGATGCGAAAAATGTGCTCAATGCGGGCAATAAGCTCGTGATTGCGCTCATTGGTTGTGGCGCGCGCGGATTGCAGGTATTGAATTCCATAGCGACTGTCAACAAAGACGTCGAAGTAAAATACCTGTGTGATGTAAATGAAACGCTTGTCAATGTTCCGAAGGAGATTGACCGGTACGGTAAGCTCCAGGGCTATGCGCCGAAGTTTGTCAATAACATGAAAAAAGTGTTCGACGATAAGGATGTCGACGCGGTCGTGATAGCAACCCCCGAGCACTGGCATACCTTGGCAGCGATTCGCGCGTTGCAGGCTGGTAAGCATGTTTATGTCGAAAAAAATCCCACTCTTTCTATTTGGGAAGGTCAGAAGTTGATAGAGGCGACAAAGAAGTACAATAAAGTTGTTCAGGTCGGTTTCCAGAACCGCAGCGCTCCTTACGCCTTTACTGCGCGCGAGTATCTGCAGAGCGGCAAGCTTGGAAACATTGTCCATGTAAAATGCTATAACATGCTGCCGGGTACGAAATGGGTCGCAAAACCGGATACCGAAGTGCCGAAAGGTCTCAATTGGGATGAATGGCTTGGTCCTGCGAAACAGGTTCCCTATAATCCAAATCGTCACAGTATGACAAGCCGCGGTGGCTGGCTTGATTTCTGGGACTATGGCGGCGGTGCATTATCAGACGATGCCAGTCACGTGATGGATCTAGCACGCCTGGTGCTCGGCAATCCGGGGCATCCGAAATCGGTGTATTGCAAAGGCGGTAATCTCGCTTTCAATTCTGAAAAGGAGACGCCCGAGTTCATGTCGATCACGTATGATTTCGACAAATTCGCAATGACCTGCGATAGCGGCAATGGTACCAACTACCTGAAGAAGGAACCAAATAGCATCCGTATGGATCCCAACCAGTATCCCGACTGGAGAACGAATTCGACACGCATCGAGATCTACGGCACAGACGGTCTGATGTACCTCGGTCGTCACGGCGGCGGATGGCAGGTAAAAGGTGAGGACTCAAAACTCATCGCCGAAAACAAGACAACCTTCCCCGATCCGGATCACCATAAGAATTTTGCCGAGGCCATTCGCGACGGCAAAGCGCCGAATGGAGATGTGAACCAGGGCCACCTAAGTGCAAGCCTTGTTCACCTGGCGGATATCGCTTATCGCACAGGAAACAAACAGCTTTACTTCGACTCCAAAACAGAACGATTTACTAACAACGACGACGCCAACAAATTTCTCAAGGGTGGATACCGCGGATCATATGTGATCGCGGACAACGTGTAGACTAAGTGCGGTATTATAAAATCGATTAAAATGAAAAGCATTTTCCAATGCATGATGTTGTCATGCGTGTTGCTGCTAACGATGTGTGGCAAGAAGACAGAGCAACAACCGGCTGAGAAGCCACCTGCGAAAGATCTTAAGGTTGTCTTTATTTCGGGCTCCAATGAGTATGTATCACATATCACATTGAAGGCGTACAAGGAAAAGCTTGAAAGCGAGTATCCTCATTTGAAGATTACGATCCTTCAGGCAGATGGTCCGTTGAATGAAAAGGCTGAGTACTCGAACCTGGAAGGTACAGACGCGCTGAACGACTGTGACCTGCTGCTGACATTTGTTCGGAGAACCACGATCTCAGGCAAGGCCATAGACGATATCAGGAAGTACGTGATGTCGGGTAGGCCCCTGGTTGCGTTGCGCACGTCGAGCCATGGATTTCAGGCCTGGCCTGAGTTCGACAAGGACGTACTGGGTGGAAATTATAACAATCATTACAAGGGTGAGCCCGAGAAGCGGGAGATCGGTGCCGACAGCATGGCCTATGTAGTCGGCGAACCGCAAGGGGAGCCGCAGTCCGTGAAGATCAATGCGGTCAACAAGGATCATCCGGTTCTTCAGGGGGTAACGGATTTTGTCTCGAAATACAGCCTGTACAAAACCGCGCCTATCGTTTCGGATGCTACGCTTCTCTTAACCGGTGAAACGTCCGAAGGAAAAGAACCTCTTGCCTGGACGAGGGAAAAAAATGGAAGGGTCGTTTACATCGCGCTGGGCGGCGTTCAGGACTGGAATAATCCGGTGTTTGTGAAGTTGGTGACCAACGCCCTGTTCTGGGCTGCGGACTTCAATCCTGGTGAAACAGGATTGTAGCGTGAGGAACGGAATCTGTAGATTTTAGTAGTTCAAAAAGGATGTCCCTCCGGGCATCAGGCGGTGCAGCCTGCG
>DATHKA010000508.1:0-11403 GCA_035489615.1 Chryseolinea sp. | reverse complement strand
TCGATTATGACGCAACGATTGTTCAAAATGTCGTCTTCTACCTTCTTGTACTTTACATCCCGAAGCACTTTTCCGTCGGTGTATTGCACGCTCACCTTATCGTTGCGATTAGCAATCTTCTCAGACTTCACCGGCATCACTTTTTCCTGCGGAGGGCGGTTTGGCTGTTGCTGAGGCGCGCGTTCACGATCGCCGCCTTGCGCCGGAGCGCCCGCGTTCAACAATGACTTGCTTTCCTCTTTTTGCTCGCTCAATCTGACGCGTGCGCGATTCGCGCGTGCCTCCTGCACCTGATCCGGTTGTTGAACAGGGATCTCTGCCTTCAACAGAAATGATATCGTTTCTTCATTCACCTTGGCGATAAAGCGTTTGAACAACTCAAAACCTTCGAACTTATAGATCAAAAGAGGATCCTTCTGTTCGTACACGGCATTTTGAACGGACTGCTTCAGGTCGTCCATCTCGCGCAAATGCTCCTTCCACAGTTGGTCGATAATCGCCAACGCGATCATCTTCTCCATCGACTTGATAAGCTCTGCGTTCTTCGTATCGTATGCCTTCTGGAGGTTAGCGGCCACACCGATCTGCTTCTTGCCGTCGGAGAACGGCACCATGATGTTTTCGATGGTAGCGCCGCGGGTACGGAAAATATCGTTCACGATTGGAAGCGACTTTTCAGCGATAAGTTGATTTTTCTTATGGTAGTGCTCCAGCGACTTGTGATAGAGATCGTCTGAGAGCTTATTCTGATCCATGCGATCGAATTCTTCTTTGGAGATCTCATAATCGAGCCCCAGAATGCTGAGTGCATTCAGGCGGAGGCTCTCGTAATCGGCGGCATTCTTTGCGTTGATCACCATGTCTTCACAGGTATCAAACAACATCGTCAGAATGTCGAGTTCAAGACGTTCTCCAAACAAGGCATTCTTGCGGCGCTTATAGATTACCTCGCGTTGCGAGTTCATCACGTTATCGTATTCCAGCAGACGCTTGCGAATTCCGAAGTTGTTCTCTTCCACTTTCTTCTGCGCGCGTTCGATAGAGTTCGTCACCATCGAGTGCTGAATCACCTCTCCCTCCTTCAAACCGAGCTTGTCCATGATGCGGGCAATACGCTCAGGCATGAAGAGTCGCATGAGGTTGTCTTCGAGCGAAACATAAAACTGTGAAGTTCCCGGGTCACCTTGACGACCCGAACGACCGCGTAACTGGCGGTCCACACGTCGGGACTCGTGACGCTCGGTGCCAATGATCGCCAATCCACCCGCTGCGCGCGATTCCGGTGTGAGCTTTATATCGGTACCGCGACCTGCCATGTTCGTGGCGATCGTCACCGTGCCTGGCTTACCTGCCTCGGCCACAATTTCTGCTTCCCGCTGATGTTGCTTGGCGTTCAGTACCTGGTGCTTGATCTTCCGCATGGACAACATGCGGCTAATCAACTCGGAGATTTCCACCGACGTAGTCCCCACGAGTACCGGACGCCCGGCCTCGGTCAGCTTCACGATGTCGTCGATCGCAGCATTAAATTTCTCGCGCATGGTCTTGTACACGAGATCGTCATAATCCTTGCGTACAGCCGCACGGTTGGTCGGTATGGTAACAACGTCCAACTTGTATATGTCCCACAATTCGCCTGCCTCGGTTTCCGCCGTACCCGTCATACCGGCGAGCTTATGATACATACGGAAATAGTTCTGCAAGGTGATGGTCGCGTACGTTTGCGTGGCGTCCTCCACCTTTACATTTTCTTTCGCTTCAATTGCCTGATGCAAGCCATCGGAATAACGACGGCCCTCCATCACACGGCCGGTCTGCTCATCAACGATCTTTACTTTTCCGTCGACAATGATATACTCAATATCCTTTTCAAACAGCGTGTAGGCCTTCAGCAATTGGCTCACTGAGTGAATGCGCTGCGATTTGATTTGATAGTCGCGAATGATTTCCTCCTTCTTCTGGAACCGGGCCGTTTCATCGAGCGTCACGTCCTTCTCCAGTTTGTTTAATTCTGTGCCAATCTCCGGCATGATAAAGAATCTCGGATCCTCTCCCTGGCCAGTGATGAGGTCGATCCCCTTTTCTGTAAGATCGACGCTGTTGTCCTTTTCGTCTATAATGAAGTACAGGGTCTTGTCGGCCTCGGGCATATTCCGTTTGTTATCCGCGAGGTAGTAGTTCTCGGTCTTCTGCAGAATTGCCTTATTACCCGTTTCGCTGAGGTGCTTGATCAACGGTTTATACTTTGGCATGGCACGATGCGCGCGGAACAAGGCTAATCCGCCCTCCTTTTCATTGCCCTCTGCAATGAGCTTCCTCGCGCTGTTGAGATATTCGTTCACGAGCTTCTTCTGTGCTTCAACGAGCTTGAAGATGCGCGGCTTCAAATCATAAAATTCGTGTTCATCCCCTCGGGGAATTGGGCCCGATATGATCAGGGGAGTTCGCGCCTCATCAATCAGGACCGAGTCAACCTCATCGACCATGGCATAGTGATGGGTCCGCTGAACGAGTTCTTGCGGCTCCCGCGCCATGTTGTCGCGGAGGTAGTCAAAGCCAAATTCGTTATTGGTGCCGTAGGTAATGTCGGCCTGGTAGGCCTTGCGTCGCTGCGGCGAGTTGGGTTCGTGCTTGTCGATGCAATCAATAGTGAGGCCGTGGAATTGGAAAATCGGGGCCATCCATTCGCTATCGCGCGTTGCCAGGTACGAGTTAACCGTTACGATGTGTACGCCGCGCTTAGCCAATGCGTTGAGAAAGGCCGGGAATGTTGCCACGAGCGTTTTACCTTCACCGGTGGCCATTTCTGCGATTTTGCCTTCGTGCAGAACAGCACCACCTATAATCTGCACTTCGTAGTGCACCATATCCCACGTGATCATGTTGCCTGCCGCCATCCAACGGTTGGCCCACCTGGCCTTGTCGCCGTCGAGGGTTACGTTGGGAACCTTTGCCGCCATTTCACGGTCAAAATCAAGGGCTGTTACTTCAATTGTTTCATTCTCCTTGAAGCGACGGGCCGTTTCACGCACGATGGCGAATGCCTTGGGCAGCACTTTTAGCAGAACCTTTTCCAGTTCCTTATTGCGACCCAGCTCGAGCTTATCTATTTCTATGAAAATCGCTTCCTTTTCGTTGATCTCCAGGTCCGGCTTGTCGGCAATCTGTTTATGCAGACCCGCAATCTGGTCATCAATTGATCTTAGTTCCTGGTTGATGAATTCCTGAATCTTAAATGTCTCAGCACGCAACTCATCGTTGCCAAGTGACTTCAGTTTCTCCCCTTCAACTTTCGTTTCTTCAACAAGCGGCATGATCCGCTTTATATCCTTCTCCGATTTTGTGCCGAATATCTTGGCGATGAATTTTAACATAGTCTGTCCATTAATAACTATACCGCCAAAAAGACACACTTCCTGGCGATAATACCTTGTCCTAAGTTGGCCACGGCCCGCGCTGAGAATTCGTCCTTCGAATTCCTTGTGCAATGTCAAATTGCACCTCCAAAGCCTTGGCCTGAGGAGCTTGTTGCGCTCCGGAGCCTTGGCGAAGAAGGGTCAAATTTAGTCTGTTTTCGGGAATCAGGATGCACAATTACAGTTCCAAATCTCCTTCAAAGACCATTTTGGCAGGCCCTGATAGGAAAATTTCTTGGAAACCGGCCGATTGTGCGTCAGGGTGGCCTGTTTGAGACTTTTCGAAGTCTACCGAAAGCTCTCCACCCAAAGTCTTGATGCGAACGGGTGACCGGTATCCGCGAAGCGAGGCCGCCAGGGCTGCAGCGGTGACACCCGTGCCACATGACAGGGTTTCGTCTTCCACACCGCGCTCATAGGTTCTAACAAAAATGGTGTTGTCGGCTTCTAATGCAACGAAGTTCACATTTGTTCCACCCGGTTTGAACGCGTCCGAATACCGGATCTTCCGGCCCTCTTCAACAACGGGATAATGTTGGATGTCCGATACGAACCTGATGTAGTGTGGGGAACCCGTATTAATAAAATGGTCGTCGCCGTGCTGCACTACACGGCTCACGTTATTGAGTTTAAATTTTACAATTCCACTGGGAAACAACTCGGCCACATGGCCTCCGTCATATGCGTTGAAGGTAGCCTTACCGTTGATCATGCCGAGATGAGACGCAAATTTCACGGCAGCACGACTGCCATTGCCACAAAGGCTCTGTGAGCCATCGCTGTTAAAATAATGCAGATTAAAGTTCACCTGCGGGTCCTGCTCGATAAGCATCAATCCGTCTGCGCCAACACCGAAGCGCCGATCGCACACCCGGGAAATTTGCTCTCTCGAGAAAACGATTTTTCCCTCGCGATTGTCAATCACCACGAAGTCGTTACCGGTAGCCTGATACTTGTAAAAATGAATTCTCACTTGGTAAGGAAATGAATGAAATCCCTGGCGATCATCCTATTCGTTGGCATTCAACTGTAGTGATTAACACACGCCGACACGGTACAGTTCAAGCAACTACTTCACTTCTTCGTAGTCCACGTACTCACCAGTCTTGTTGTTGGTTTTGTCCCGACGCGGTTTTGCCGGATTGTTCGCATTGAAATTACGGCGCTCCTGGTCCTTGAGTGCTTGGGACGCTGCGCCGGCGCGGAAAAATAAGCTTCCTACCTTATAGACGGCATAAAGGATCAGGCCGAGAATGACAAGAAATCTGAGCATAGTGTTTCGCGTTTTAACGTAAAACAGGCACCAAAAGGTAAAACAGACAACAAAGGTACTGCTTCTACAGGTATAGACGAACGAGGCGCCCCATTATTTCGATTGGTGGTTGGATCGGTGCCTGAGCGGAGCGCTTACCTCAGAAAGCCAGGATTCAATAATTATCTGAATATCAATTTCATACAAATCATGTTGCCCCGCTAGCCCATCGTTCCCGCAACAAATGCCTGTCCTCCGAACGGTCGGCTGTCTTGTCAAAAATTGGGGTGCGTTAGCTACCACATGGCGCTTCGAGCGGTGACCGTTGCCGTTAAGCCAGCATGCCTTTATCTTCGAGCATACTCAGAATTTTAGACTCGACTTTTTCCACGTCGATAACCAAGCCGAGCTTCTGACCTTGCAACGCATCGACCGCTTCCCCAATTGTCGGAAGCAGGAGGTAGCTATAGCGAAGCAACCGCTTATCCGCGATGTCATAATAGGCATGCCTGACATATCCATCTGGAAATATCTCAAGGACCTTCGTTCCGGACTCACAGTATACAAGGTTAGCAAGGCCGCCGCCATGAACACCAACGATAATACTTGCTGAGTTGAACACCTGGGCTTTCTCATAAATCGAAAGCCGCGAGAGCTGAACACTCTCGAAACCGTGCCGGCCCAGCACCTCGATTAACTGCGGCTCATTGACGACCGGCCGATTCTTTGCAGCGTCGCCGCGTGATATATATATCCGTCTGCTAGGCGCTTTCTCCTGTCTTTGCACAATAGACTTATAGAGAAAGTTACATGACCAGGCCGGGTGGTGGTCAAAATATTTAACATGGGATGTCACATATAACCAATCCGCCTGTATGTGATGAACCTGCTCTTCATCTATGATGTGTTGCTCATCAATTCCAAAATGCTTCAGAAATTCCTTTTGATATCTGAAATGTTGATTGGGGATGATAAAACGGCTGTCTTTGTCCAACTCCCCCGACTGCTGGAACAGGTACATCTTGGGGATCGTTTCCAGCATCCAGTGATAGAGGAAATACTTAGCGCCTCCACCTGACAAAAGGCTGAACACCTTGCCTTTGTATATTTTGGGCTTGACGAAGCCACGCACTTTAAAGACCCTGTTCTCCTTTGCTGGGTCAATTCGCTCGTCACCCCATTGAAAGCTTAGCTCTTCGACGACATACCCGCCTTCAGAAATCGTGGCAATGTGGGATACGTCACTGCAATATATTCTGCCGTTTTTAAGTCCCGCAACGAAGTCACCCGGCGTATTGATCTTCATAACCGGCTTGATGTATGGCGAACACGCCGTAATAAATTCCGGTGATAGAAGTAACTGCGAAGCGTGGGGAGGATTCAATTCAAAGTACCTGGAGCTTCCGCTATTTGAACGATCAACGTGCGCCACTCCTTTTGGTCTGTATCGCCGATTAAACGGGATGTTTGCCTGAAAAAACATCCGTAGCTCGTACCTTAACCTTCTTAGGATTTTTTTAATCATTTATCACGGAACCATAGACGGGTGCGCTTCTACGGATCGAGAGTAAAATAAGAAACAGGGCCTTGGCAAACAAAATAGTTTCTACGATCGGGCTGTCCCGTCGGCATCACTACAACAAACGCCGTACAGCGAGGATGTGACAACTGCGCCTTATTTGCTTAGGTAAAGATTCCTTTCTGAATAGATCTTCATGAAGTAATCGTCCATGAGATCATCGATGAAATAGATCGCCTCACCGGTAGATTTCATCTCCGGACCCAGCTCCTTATTTACATCGGGGAACTTGTGGAATGAGAACACGGGCTCTTTAATCGCATAACCCTTCTTCGTAGGATTGAAGGTGAAATCTTTCACCTTCTTCTCACCAAGCATCACCTTGGTGGCATAGTTCACATACGGCTCGTCGTACGCCTTGCAAATGAACGGCACCGTGCGCGAGGCACGCGGGTTCGCTTCGATGATGTAAACGGTGTCACCCTTGATCGCGAACTGTATATTGATCAGTCCGACCGTCTGAAGCGCCAGGGCAATCTTATGTGTATAGTGCTCGATCTGTTTGATTACGAAGTCGCCGAGGTTGTATGGTGGCAACACGGCATAGGAATCGCCGGAGTGAATACCCGCCGGTTCGATGTGCTGCATAATCCCAATGATGTAAACGTCCTTGCCGTCGCAGATCGCATCGGCCTCAGCTTCGATCGCTCCGTCGAGGAAATGGTCGAGCAGAACTTTGTTTTCCGGAAGGTGCTTCCAGATGTCGAGAATATGGTGCTCGAGCTCCTGCTCGTTGATCACGATCTTCATGCTCTGGCCACCCAACACATAGGAAGGACGAACAAGCAACGGGAAGCCTATTGTTTTCGATACTTCCAGTGCCTCGTCGGCATTTTCTGCCACACCAAACTCAGGATAGGGTATCGCCAATTCCTTCAGCAGTGTGGAGAAGCGACCGCGATCTTCGGCCAGGTCGAGTGCATCAAATGATGTCCCGATGATCTTGATGCCATATTTGTGCAGTTTCTCAGCTAACTTCAAAGCCGTTTGCCCGCCCAACTGAACGATGACCCCAACCGGTTTCTCATGTTGAATGATATCGTAGATGTGTTCCCAGAAAACAGGTTCGAAGTAAAGCTTGTCTGCGATATCGAAATCCGTCGACACTGTCTCCGGGTTACAGTTAATCATGATCGTCTCATAACCACACTCCTTGGCGGCCAACACGCCGTGCACACATGAGTAGTCGAACTCGATGCCCTGGCCGATCCGGTTCGGGCCCGATCCCAATACGACAACCTTCTTTTTGTTAGAAACCGTTGATTCGTTTTCGGCATCGAATGTCGAATAGTAATACGGTGTTTTGGCTTCAAACTCTGCCGCGCAGGTGTCAACCAGTTTATACACCCGGTTAATGCCCATGTCCTTGCGTTTCTTATGCACATCACTCTCATAGCAATCGAGCAAGTGTGCGATCTGACGGTCGGCATATCCTTTTTCCTTGGCCTTGCGCATAAGCGCCGCAGGGATGTCGTGAATCTCGTATTTGCTGATCTCTTTTTCGAGCTCGATCAGTTCTTCGATCTGCTTCAGGAACCAGCGGTCGATGCGGGTGAGCTTCTGTACCGTCTTCAAAGGAATGCCCAGTTTCAAGGCATCGTATATGTGGAAGATCCGGTTCCAGCTCGGATGCTCAAGACTATAGAGGAGTTCGTCTTGTTTCCTCAATTCCTTGCCATCTGCTCCAAGCCCATTGCGGCGGATCTCGAGTGACTGACAGGCTTTCTGAAGGGCCTCCTGGAAATTGCGGCCAATGCCCATGGCTTCGCCCACAGACTTCATCTGGAGTCCGAGCCTGCGGTCTGCACCTTGGAACTTATCGAAATTCCAACGCGGCACTTTCACGATTACGTAGTCAATAGCCGGCTCGAAGTAGGCCGTGGTGGATCCCGTAATGGCATTTTGAAGCTCGTCCAGGTTGTAGCCGATTGACAGCTTTGCCGCGATCTTCGCAATGGGATACCCCGTAGCCTTAGAGGCAAGTGCTGAGGATCGCGAAACGCGGGGATTGATCTCTATACCAACGATATCCTGATCATCATCGGGATTGAGTGCGAATTGCACGTTGCAGCCACCCGCAAATTGGCCAATGCCATTCATCATTCTGATGGCCAGGTTCCGCATGTGTTGATATACAGTATCCGGCAACGTCATCGCTGGAGCAACGGTGATCGAGTCACCGGTGTGAATACCCATTGGATCGAAGTTTTCGATCGAACAAATGATGATCACGTTACCGAGATTGTCGCGTAGAAGCTCCAGTTCGTACTCCTTCCATCCCATGATACTCTGCTCGACGAGCACTTCGTGAATGGGTGACGCGTGCAGGCCGTTGTTCAGCGCGTCATCGAAATCCTTGGGATCATTCACAAACGCACCGCCGGTGCCGCCGAGTGTGTATGAAGGGCGGATAACGAGCGGGAATCCGATCACTTGCGCGATCTCCTTCCCCTGCAGAAAGGAAGTGGCCGTTCCGCCTTCGCAAACGCCAACGCCCAGTTCGATCATTTTGAGGCGGAATTTTTCGCGATCTTCCGTTGTCTCTATCGCTCTGATATCGACGCCGATGATCCGCACACCAAAGTGCTGCCATATTCCTGCCTTCTCGCATTCTATGCAAAGGTTCAACGCTGTTTGCCCACCCATGGTGGGGAGCACGGCGTCGATATGATGCTTCTCTAATATTTCCCGGATGGACTTCTTGGTGAGTGGCTTCAGATAAATGTGATCTGCCGTCACTTTGTCAGTCATGATTGTCGCGGGATTCGAATTGATCAGCACGACCTCAATTCCTTCTTCCCTTAACGATCGTGAAGCCTGAGAACCCGCGTAATCGAATTCACAGGCCTGACCGATGATGATGGGACCGCTTCCAATGATGAGTATGGAACGAATGCTTCTATCTCTTGGCATTGTCTAAACAGGAAATGGGATGAACAAAATTGCGCAAAAATAAAACACGGACCGGATTCGCCGCACAAATGGGAATATTAATTCCAAAAATTTACGAACCACTCACAGGTACCGTTTGCAGCGTACTGTTTTCACATGTTTAGGAAAATGTATTTCTTTCCAGCGAGGGTCCCGGCAAGTAGAAGTCGAGTTGCGGATGGGACTTAGCAGGTTTCACATGGACATTTATGAATCTTAATCTTAAGGCAACGGCAGAAAACACCTACGATGCCATCGTGGTGGGTTCCGGAATAAGTGGCGGCTGGGCCGCAAAGGAATTGTGCGAACGGGGGCTGAAAGTCCTTATGCTCGAGCGCGGCGGCCCCGTGCAGCACCCAAATTATCCTACGGCGACGCTGGATCCCTGGGATTTCCCGCATCGCGGACGACTGACTGCAGAAGAACGCGAGAAATACCGGATTCAGACCAGGCATTACAGTATTCGTGAAGACAACAAGCACTTCTATAGTAATGACCTGGAGAATCCTTACACAGAAGCCAAGCGGTTCGACTGGATCCGTGGCGACGTGGTAGGTGGTCGTTCCCTGCTGTGGGCACGGCAGTGTTATAGGTTGAGTGACCTGGACTTCGAGGCCAATGCGCGCGATGGACACGGTGTGGACTGGCCGATTCGCTATGAAGACATTGAGCCATGGTATGCCTATGTGGAGAAATTTATCGGCGTGAGTGGACAGGCTGAGGGCATTCCGCATTTGCCCGATAGCGTTTTTCAGCCGCCGATGGATATGAACTGCGTGGAGCGTGATTTCAAGGCGAGGCTGGGAGCGAAATTTCCAGAGCGATATTTAACGATCGGACGCTCCGCCAACCTCACAGCTCCGATCAAAGGCCGGGGTCTGTGCCAGAGTCGAAACCTGTGCCATCGCGGATGTCCTTATGGTGCCTACTTCAGCACCAATGCGAGCACCCTGCCTGCTGCATTTGCCACTGGCAATCTCACTCTTCGGCCGCACTCGCTGGTAAATGAGGTGCTTTACGATGCACAGCTCAAACGCGCCTCCGGTGTAGAGATCGTCGATGCCCAAACTAACGAAGTGGTCCGATTTGACGCCAGGATCATCTTCCTGAATGCGTCGACTGTGGCAACCGCCTTTATCCTGCTGAATTCGCGCTCATCAAGGTTCCCTAACGGCTTGGGCAATGACAGCGACCAGGTCGGGCGCAACCTGATGGATCATCATAAGCAGGCAGGCGCGAGCGCCCTGGTGGAAGGGTTTGACGATGAGTACTATTTCGGCCGACGACCCAACGGGCTGTATTTGCCGCGATTCCGGAACCTAACGGATATGCGACAGGACTATGTTCGCGGGTACGGTTACCAGGGCGGCGCCTCTCGGGCAGGGTGGAACAGCCACTTGTTAACGGATTCGCTAGGCGCCGATCTGAAGGAGGCCGTGCAAAATCCGGGACCGTGGAGCATCAACATAGGTGCGTTCGGAGAGTGCCTCCCTTATGAAGATAATCGTGTTACACTTAACACGGACAAAAAGGACAAATGGGGACGCAACACGGTAACCGTAGACGCCGAATTCAAAGAAAACGAAAAGGCCATGCAACGCGACATGTCCAGCGCCGCAGGCGAAATGCTGGAAGCGGTGGGATACAAGAATGTGCGCACGTATCGGGACACTTCATATCCGGGTAATGCCAACCACGAGATGGGTACTGCGCGGATGGGGAAGAATCCCAAGACCTCTGTGCTGAACGCCTTCAATCAGATGCACGCCGTCAAAAATGTGTTTATCACCGACGGCTCGGCGATGGCATCTTCCTCCTGTGTCAATCCGTCACTTACCTACATGGCCCTGACCGCGCGCGCATGCGCGTATGCGGTCAACGAGCTCAAGCGTCGGAATCTCTAAATCAGGGCGCGTAATCAAGGCCCTCTCACTGCCTTTTTTTGCATTTACGGGCTTTTTTCACGTCATACTAAAATGCCAGGCTACCGTTGCACGACAAATTTATGCGTAGTGACCTGGGCACCCGACGTGATGCGCAGCATATACTGCCCGTTGCGAAGCGATGTGGTATTGAAAGATGACAGTTCTTCACTGTTGCCTTCCCGTACCATCATTCGACGACCCGTAACATCATACACTTCCAATACGAAGTTGATCCCCATCGGCACGGATACCCGAACGAGATCATCGACGACGGGGTTAGGATAAAGGGCCACATCCGAC
>DATHKA010000507.1:0-5735 GCA_035489615.1 Chryseolinea sp. | reverse complement strand
GAGGCCATGAGTAAAGTAAGCGTGCAGGTAAGGATGAACCGCGAGCACGAGATCTTTCTCGTTCTGTTTCACCATCAAATGCTCAATATTCTTCTCGATGAGGTCGGAGACCAGAACGAGAAAGATCTCGTGCTCGCGGTTCATCCTTACCTGCACGCTTACTTTACTCATGGCCTCATCTCACGCCGCATGCGTTGGTACTTTAATTACAAACGCTGGGTGAGCATCGTGAAAGATACGTCGATGGCGATCATGGAGTACAAGTTTTTGAATAAGGAAGGCGAGGAGATACAACTCACTTAATTAGTAATGAATAATTAGTAATTTGGAGGAGGCCCTGTTCGGGCCTCTTTCGTTTTAAAAACAATACTTAATACTGAGCGGACATCGTTGTTCATCAAATAATCATTCGCAACTGCCTGGCAGACTGAGTTAAACGAAACGGGCCCGCACAAGGGCCCTCGCAATTACTAATTATTCACTACTAATTACACCGTCATTATCTCAACTTCTTTCTTCTTCATAGCCGCATCAATTCTAGCGATGAAATCATTGGTCATCTGCTGGACCGTTTCTTCCGCGTTCTTAACATCATCCTCCGATGCTCCTTTGATTTTTTTGAGAAGTTCATTGATTTCCTTGCGGACATTGCGAACGCTAACCTTGCCGTGCTCGCATTCCTGACCAACCTGGCGCACCAACTGTTTTCGGCGTTCCTCCGTAAGCATTGGAACGTTGATGATCACCTGTTGTCCGTCGTTTTGCGGATTGAGGCCAAGATTGGCGTCGCGAATAGCTTTTTCGATCTCGGCGATCATACCCTTTTCCCACGGTTTGATGAAGATGGTACGCGCATCGGGGGTAGTCAACGAAGACACCTGGTTGAGCGGCGTCGTTGAACCATAGTAGGACACCATAATCCCGTCGAGCATTGACGGGTTTGCCTTGCCCGCACGAATTTTGGTAAGTTCAGAGGCAACGTGATTAACCGCACTGATCATCAGGTCCTTTGCTTCTTCGAGATACAATTCGATTTCTTCCATGAAGACAAATATTTTCTAATCTGCGTATAGTGTATCAGTTAGCTGATCAACGTTCCCGCGTTCTCGCCCCTGGCGATCTTAAGCAGATTCCCTTTCTGGTTCATGTCGAAAACGATGATAGGCAGTTTATTCTCCATGCATAAAGTGAACGCCGTCATGTCCATGATGTTCAGGTTCTTCTCATAGGCTTCCTGAAACGACAGGGTGTTGTATTTTACGGCGTCAGGATACTTTTCGGGATCCTTTGTGTACACCCCGTCAACACGTGTTCCCTTCAGCACGACATCCGCTTGTACTTCGATGGCGCGCAGGCTGGCCGTTGAATCGGTGGTGAAATAAGGATTGCCAATGCCAGCGCCGAAAATCACTATCCTTCCTTTTTCGAGGTGACGAATAGCCCTGCGGCGAATAAAAGGTTCGCACACCTGCTCCATTTTTATACCGGCCATAAGGCGTGTGTACACCCCGTGGCGCTCCAGGGAACTTTGCAGGGCCATGGCGTTGATCACCGTGGCCAGCATACCCATATAGTCGCCCTGAACACGGTCGATGCCCAATGCTTCGGCCTGTCCACCCCTGAATATGTTGCCTCCTCCAATAACAATGGCAATTTCGACACCCTGCTCACGCAATGCCTTGATCTCGTCGCAATACTGCTCGAGAACGATGGGGTCGATGTTGGTACTTTTCTGACGTCCTTGAAGCGCTTCACCGCTGAGTTTGAGGAGGATGCGTTTATATTTCATTCAGTCTTAGATAAAACCGCCGCAATATATTAAAACTCGATCAGAACCTGACCCTTTTCAACGGAATCGCCCTTTTTGACAGTCACCCGCTTCACGACACCCTCTCCGGAAGCCTTGATAATATTCTCCATCTTCATGGCTTCCAGGATCAACAACGGATCGCCGGGCTGAATAGACTGACCGACGCTTACGCGCAGATCAATGATCAATCCGGGCATGGGCGCCTTAAGGTTATTCAGCCTACTGCCTCCGGCATTGTTCATCCCCAACTTCTCCAACAGCAAATCAAATTTGTCTTTCAGCTGAACCGTATGCGTTGACCCATTGATGCGCACCGTTACCGTTTTGGTTAGTCTGTTGACGTCAACAATTTCGGCGTTGTAGCCCTTGTTGTTACGAACGATGTGAAACTTGTCGTCGGATAACTTTGCTACGTCAATCGGGAATTCGATTCCATCTATGGTGAAGGGTGATGTGGCTACATCAATTTCGAGCGAGCGATGCCCGTTGATTTTCGCGAAGAGCATATCCGTAAAGTTGCATAAAATCTGCTGAATGTCGCGATTTGTCAAAATACCCAGGAGTCGACCTTGCGTGGATCGAAGAAAACCATCAAATAATTTGTCACTCTGGGATTCGGGGGTAACCTTTGCACCGTCCAAAAGACAAGGGGTGCCTTAAAATAACGGGCTGAGATTATACCCAATGAACCTGATGCCGGTAATGCGGCCGAAGGGAAGGCAAGGTTAAAAACACGCGCGTGCATTCCCCTGTGCATGCAGGTTTAACCATTTATTTAAATATGTTAAAATCAATTTTTGCGGCCGCAGTTCTGCTGTGGTCGACGGTCGCATACGCGCAAGTGTATTCGATTCACGGTCAGGTGAAGCGCACCGACACTAACCAGACGCTTCCGGGTGCAACGCTGGAGGTCAAAGAGCTCAATCGCTATGTTGTAGCCGACGAATTTGGCCACTATCGCTTTACCCGCATTCCGGCTGGTGAGTATACGGTAAGCGCTCGCTTCCTGGGATTTAGCACGCAGGAAACAAAGGTTAGCGTCCAAGGTGAAACGCCACTGGATTTCAACCTTTCCGAGAAGGCGCAGATCACGGATGAGGTCGTGATCTATGCTACACGTGCCAACGACAAAGTACCCACTACCTTTTCAAACATCAACCGGCAGGCTGTACAGAAACAGAACTTTGGACAGGACCTGCCTATGCTTCTCAACTGGACACCATCGATGGTGACCACGTCTGATGCCGGCGCAGGAATAGGCTATACCGGACTTCGCATCAGAGGCAGCGATGCCACGCGCATCAATGTCACGATCAATGGAATCGGCCTGAACGACAGTGAATCGCAGGGAGTATTTTGGGTTAATACACCAGACCTTGCGTCCTCAGTGCAGAGCATCCAGATACAGCGTGGTGTAGGAACTTCAACGAACGGAGCGGGCGCTTTCGGAGCGACCGTGAGCGTACAGACAGATGCACTGACTGCTGAACCTTATGCCGAAGCAACGGCGTCTGCGGGGTCCTTTCGCTCACAACGCTACACCTTCAAAGCGGGCACGGGCCTGCTAAATAACCGCTGGGCATTTGATGCCAGAATATCGAATATCCGTTCGGACGGTTATATCGAGCGAGCCGCTTCCGATCTAAACTCATATTACATCAGCGGAGGCTACTACGGCGACAAAACGATTGTGAAGGCGATTACCTTCGGCGGACACGAACAGACCTATCAGGCCTGGAATGGCGTTGATCCCGAGACTATGGCCCTGGATAGGCGATTCAACTACTCAGGCGCGATCTACAACGATGAGGGCAATATCGAACGCTACTACGACAATGAAATTGACGACTATCGGCAGGATCACTACCAGTTGCATGTAGCCCAACAGTTGGGAAATAACTGGAGTGCAAACGCTGCGCTTCACTACACTTACGGGCGGGGCTTTTTTGAGCAGTACAAACAGGATGAGTCCTTTGCCGACCTGGGGCTTCCCGACGCTACCATTGGTGGAGAGACCATTTCGTCGACCGATGCAATCGTCCGACGCTGGCTTGATAACCATTACTACGGTGGCACATTCTCGTTGAACCAGGAGCTGGATGGAATGACTATGACGTTCGGCGGCGCGTATAGCCGATACGATCGCGCCCGACATTATGGAGAGATCATCTGGGCGGAAATAGCTACTGACGCTGACATCCGACACGTTTACTATGATGGCGAGTCACAGAAGTCTGACTTCAATATCTACGCGAAATGGACTTACGACCTGACCTCTCAACTGACGTCATTTCTCGATCTGCAGTACCGCGGGGTCAACTACAGCTCTGCAGGCATTGAGGATGACCAATTACCGTACAGCATCGACGACAACTTTTCGTTCTTCAATCCCAAGGCAGGTTTTACCTACACCCTGAACGAATCGAGCTCGCTCTATGCATCGTACGCTATCGCGCATCGCGAACCCAACCGCTCCGATTACCTGGATGGCGAAGAAAAACCAGAAGCCGAGCGACTGGGAAATCTGGAAGCCGGCTGGAAGAAGCAAAGCAAAAATTACGCGCTCCAGTTCAACTATTATCTGATGAACTATCACAATCAACTGGTTCTAACGGGACAGCTAAACGACGTCGGCAATCCCATTCGCGCTAATATAGGTCGCAGCTACCGGACGGGTATTGAATTGTCGGGCATGGGGAAGCTCTCAAAACAAGTTACCCTGAATGCCAATGCGACCTGGAGTATTAACAAGAACCAGGACTATGCATTTACTGACATAGAAGGAAATGCAGCCGTGCGCAACACGACCATTATCCTATCTCCAACATGGATCGTTGGCGCACAACTAGGCTGGGCTCCTGTTCCTGAATTTGAGGCGTCGCTGATGAGCAAGTATGTTGGAAAGCAGTATCTCGACAACACAGACAACGACGCGGTAACGCTTGATCCTTATTTAATAAACGACATCAGGCTTTCTTACCGCATTGCCGGGAAGTCGCTCGGTCAGCTGGAATTCGGGATCCTCGTTAACAACGTCTTCGATGTCAAATATGCCTCCAACGGGTATGGGTACGATGGCGTCCCCTACTTTTATCCGCAGGCGGGAATCAACTTTCTCGGAATGGTTACTTTACGGCTTTAGAAACTTCGCCATAGTTCGAAATGCGCAATAGTGGATCAAAAACCGATGGAATGGCTCAAATTTGGGGCATTTGATGCCGTTTTGGCAGAGTTTTCATTTTTGGTTCAAAGCTTGCATCTTTGGTCAGTCAAAACACTTTAATTAGGACTATGGGTATTGGAGCAATTGTGATTACTGGAGTGTTTATGCTGATTGGATGGATCGTGAGCGCGCGTCTGAAAAGCAAATTCCAGCGTTATTCGCAAATACATCTCACGAAGGATTTGACGGGCGCAGACGTCGCAAGACTGATGCTTGCAGACAACGGCATTCACGACGTTGAAGTGGTGTCGGTCGAGGGTCAGCTTTCTGACCACTATAATCCTGCGAATAAGACGGTTAACCTGAGCCACGACGTTTATTATGGGCGCAACGCAGCTTCGACTGCTGTAGCCGCTCACGAATGCGGTCACGCGGTTCAGCACGCCAAAGCATATGGCATGCTCGAACTTCGTTCGGCGCTCGTACCGATTCAGAACATCAGTGCGAAAGTTATTAACATCGTCTTCCTGGCCATGATGTTCGGCGCGGTAACGATTGGTGGTCTGTTCACGGTTCAAACGGCGTTGCTTGTGATCATCGCTTGTTATGCAGTGTTCGCGTTGTTTTCGCTGATCACGCTGCCGGTAGAATTTGATGCGAGCAGACGCGCACTGGTTTGGATTGAAGCTCGGGGAATTGTGAATAAGCAAGAGCAACGACGTAGGTCATGGCCGCCCATTTCAGTGCATCCTTGGCCATATC
>DATHKA010000506.1:0-20783 GCA_035489615.1 Chryseolinea sp. | reverse complement strand
TGTGTTGGATTTCTCTTAGCCGACCTGCAAAACCATCCCATGCCCACAACCCTATAGAATTAGTAATTAGCAATGGAGGCACACCATCCAGCGGCCTCGATGCGTAGCATCGAAGCATTCCCGAACGAGTCGCAGTGCTCCCATGACTCCGGATTTAACCATCCACGAAGAGCTACCCTGCCTTAATCTATATTCCAGGTACGCAACCAAAAACCAACGTGCGGCCAGTAGCTCAAAAGCTTCGCGAGCCTCCGCGTGTGTTGAATTTCTCTTAGCGGACCTGCAAAACCATCCCATACCCACAACCCTGATTCCGAATGGTGACTATCGTTTTTTGCCGTTGTCGAAGTGCTGTATCGACGCCAGCAAGACTACAGCAGTAGCCATGACGACCAGCGCAATGAACGATCCTCTCAGCGTGGCAGCTCCTGCGATGAAGCCGATCGCCGGAGGACCCACCAGGAAACCCATAAATCCCAATGACGACACAGCCGTGATCGCTGTGCCGGGTGTCATGGTACGCGATTTACCTGCCGCACTGTAGGCCATCGGCACGACGGAGGAGACACCCAGGCCAACCAATGTGAACGCTACCAGTACGGGACCATACTGCGGATAGCAAACGGCCAATAGCAGGCCCGTTGTCGCCAGCAATCCGCTCAGTTGAAGGGTTCGCTTCAATCCAAAGCGCACAGCAAGGGCATCGGCCATGAATCGCATGGTGGTCATCGCGACCATAAACAGCGTGTAGCCCATGGCCGTCTGTTCGCCGGTAACGCGCACTACCTTGCTCATATAAATGCCGCTCCAGTCGAACATCGCACCTTCGACCATCATCGAACAAAAGGCAATGAGTCCAAGACCCAGTAGTGCCTTGTCGGGCATCGCCAGCAACGATTGCTTTTCCTGGCTCGCCCGGTCGCGCGGCTTAAGATAACGCGTGGCCCAGGCGAGCACCGGCACGAACACCGATGCAATGCCGACAAAGTGCCACCAGGGAGATATCTCGTGACTGATCATCCACGCGCCGACGGCTGCACCGGCAAACCCGGCCAGACTCCATAAGCCATGGAACGTGGCCAGCAATCTTTTGCCATATGCCTCTTCGACGGCAACGGCCTGTGTATTCATGGAGATGTTTAACATATTGGCAAAGAAGCCGAAAACGAGAAGGCTGGCCGCAACGTGGACCCTGGACGACGAAAGGCCGATGCACACCAATGCAATCCCGTAGCCGATCGACGAGAGTATAACCACCTTTTTGCTCGACGATCGGGCGATGAGCCAACCGGAGAATGGAAGGGAGATGAAAAATCCCAGCGGCAACGCAAAAAGAATCGTACCCAGGGCCGACTCACTCAGTTGCAACTGCGCCTGAATAGTCGGGATGCGAGAGGCCCAACTCGCAAAGCAAAGGCCGTGCAGCAGGAAGAAGGCGCTTACGCCGAGGCGATTGGCGCGTAGCGAAACCGTTGGCAGATCGCCTTCCGTTTTGTGCCCGGACTGAATTATTCTTTCTACATGAGCAGACGGAACGGTTGCCGCTGTGGCCGTATTGGCGACATGTTCGCCGGCAGGGTCATTGGTTACGCACATATTGCAATGTTATGCAATAAATATATCATGATATGACGATAACTGCAATAATTTGAGATGTTATATTAGAAAAAATGCCTTAACTGGCTGAAAATTTGTTCATAAATGCATAATATTGCAAATGCTGAAAGAAGAGCGGTTCCAGTACATTCTCCGGAAACTATCGGAGGATCAGAAAGTAATGCTGAGCGCCCTCAGCAAAGACCTCGACGTCTCGTCGTACACCGTGCGACGAGATTTGAAAGAGTTGACTGATCGCGGCCTGCTCCAGGCCGTACGGGGCGGGGCGGTGCCACATTCCCCCACGCCTCATCACTTTCACGACAGACTCGGCTACAAACAGGAAGAAAAGAAGATCATCGCCAGCAAGGCGGCCGCCCTCCTGCAGGACGGGCAGGTCGTGGTATTCGACAGCGGCACCACGGCGCTGGCCATTGCGAGCATCCTGCCGCCGGAGTTGCGCATTACGGTAGTGACCAATAGCTTCCCCGTTGCTAGTGTCTTGCAAGCCCATCCGTACATTGAAGTACTCTTTGCCGGCGGTCGACTTTACAAGAGTGCGTTCACAACGACCGGACACGATACTATTCGCTTTTTCCGGAACATCCGGGCCGACCTCTACTTCATGGGTATATGCAGCATCCACCGCACCATCGGCGTTACTACCATTAACTACGAAGAGGCGGAAGTGAAGAAAGCGATCGTCGAGGTGTCAAAACGAGTTGTTGCGATCACGCCGCACGAACGGATGGATACGGCTGAGGCATTTTTCATTTGTCCCCTGGAAATGGTCGATGCCATCATTACCGACGATGAGGGCGCTACCGTCGCGAAAGAATTGCTTAGCGAAACGGGGATCACGGTGCTATAGCGCAGCACGAGGCGGGCGCCCTGTCGACTGTCGCAAGATTACCCAATCGTTGAATTTTGTCGACAACCGGTCAGTGCATCTGGGATTGCCTGAATTGAGAATTGCCTGCTCCAAGCGTGCCCGTCCGCCAATCTGTATCCTTAGCAAACCTGGCTTTTCGTTTGCGGGGGCAACGGCAGACTTATCCATCCGCCCAATGCTGACACACCAACCTGACGTCCAACTGCCCATCCGGGCTGTGGTACAACTTAGGCACGCCTTAGCGTTCCGCGCGATACTCACCGCGCTCGGCCTTTGCCTCACGCCGTTTGCCTTCAGTGCGCAACTGATCGTGTGTCTCGTTGGTGGCGAAGTGGCGCACAACGGCACGCCTATCCGGGTTGGCAGTGAACTAACGTACAACGACGATCTTGAACTTCAGTTTTCGTCTGTTGACGACGTGGTCGTTGTCGTAAGCCCCGAAAAGGGCCGGTACATGATTACCGCGCGAAAGTCGCAGGTCATTGATGGGGCAGTCAGGGTACTGGTACGCGAGAACTTTATGCCATGCCCGATCCTAAGGCCGGCCAGTGATGACCCGGCGCCGGCAGCGGATATCAAAGACATGTTACGGGATGGCCGCATCTCCCTCCTCGATTCGATCATCCTGCCCTTAAGCGCCACGTACACGAACGCCTACCGCGATCAATACTTCCTGGTCAGCTACAACTATGATGACGAAAAGATCACGCGCAAGATCGCCATCGATCCTGCTTTCCCCTATCTGATTTTATCCACCAGTCTGTTCCGGTTGTCCGGTGAATTCATCGACCCCTCAGAAGTCCGGAATATCGAGTTGTTCCTATACAGTGCCGCACAAGACCGGGCGCAAAAGATCAGCGATCTGAAGATCACCTCCCTCCTCAGCGAAACAACCGTGCAGGAGTTACGGGTGCTCGTAGGCGGCATTCGCACATACACGAACGACGACGAATCGCTGCTGTTGCAGGAAGTGAAGTCGCACATCGAAGAATTCTATGGCCAAATAGGAGATGTAACCTTGCAGCGCTATCTGCGGATGATGGCAGTCCGGTAGCAATTATTAGTTGGTAATGAGTAATTAGTAATTGTCCTTTCATAAGTCGGTGGGAAACTCTTAGACTGGTTCATAACATCGATGGATTTCTCCGGCCGATGTAAACTATCCTACCGCATCCCTCCGGACATTTTTGTTCGATCGCGGACGACGCGCTACCCCCTACCCGTCAAATATCCTCCCATTCGCATCATTTTTTCTGGCACCATAATTATACTACGGTTAGGAAATTATTAAAGCTAGCCTGATGAAGAAGTATCGGCTTGGAGAATTTGAAGAGGTTGTCCTGCTTACTGTAGGCATCCTCTACGACAATGCCTATGGCGTTTCCGTAAAAAAGGAAATCGAGCAGCGGCTCAAGCGCAAAGTGAGCGTAGGTGCTTTGCAAAGCGCGTTGCGCCGGCTGGAGGAGAAAGGCTACCTGAAAACACACGAAGGTGAAGAAACACAGGAACGTGCCGGACGCCCCAAATGCTATTTCACGCTCACCGCGCTCGGCAAACGCGCACTGGCGCACACCAAGACTACCCGCGACAGTCTCTGGAACGCGCTCCCCGACATCGCCCTGAACCCCAAATTCAACACCTGGTAACATGCAGAATCCCCCGCGAATCTGGATGAAGTTCTTTCACTGGTTTTGTCATCCCGACATAGCCCGATACGTAGAAGGTGATCTCACCGAATTGTACCGGGAGCGCATCGGCGAAAAAGGCAGGCGCTATGCGAACGTCAGGTTTGCAGTCGACGTGTTACTGCTCCTCAGGCCCAACATCATCAAACCACTTTCCGGAAGTCAATTCACAAACAACCGCATTATGTTCAAAAGCTACTTCACTATCGGCTGGAGAAATCTCCTGAGAAACAAAGGCTACTCTATTATCAACATCGGCGGACTCGCCATCGGGATGACCGTCGCGATCCTCATAGGTCTATGGGTGCACAACGAAGTGTCTTACGACAAGAACTTCGTCAACTTCCGGCAAATCGCCCAGGTGATGCAAAACCAGGTACTGGATGGTCAGGTGGAAACCTGGAGAAGCCAGGCCATGTACCTCGGTCCCGAACTGCGTAACAATTATGGAAAGAATTTCGAACGGGTGGTGATCGGAACATTCGCAGATAATCATACGCTTGCCGTCGGTTCCAAGACGGCTACAGTTTCAGGAAGTTTCATGGAACCCGATATTGCCGACATGCTATCCCTGAACATGATTTCAGGATCGCGTAGCGGTCTGAAGGACATAAACGGGGCTATGCTATCGCAATCTGCAGCCCGTGCGCTTTTTGGTGCCGAAGAAGCCATCAATAAGATCATACGCGTTGATCAGGAATTCGATGTCGCCGTAGTTGGCGTGTATGAAGACCTGCCCGACAATTGTTCCTTCAGCAACCTCGATGTCGTCCTCTCCTGGCAAATCATCAACCAGGCCATGGAACAACGTACTGGCTGGGGTAACAGTTGGTTTCAATGTCTGGTACAACTGCGCGGCGACTTAACGATGGAGTCAGTTTCGGCCGCCATTAAAGACGCAAAAATGAAACGGGTCATGGCCGACGCCAATAATGCGCGATTCAAACCCGAACTGTTTCTCCATCCCATGAGCCGGTGGCATTTGTATTCTTCCTTTGAGAACGGCCTTCCTGCAGGCGGTCAGATTCGGTACGTTTACATGTTCGGATTGATTGGCACTTTTGTTTTGGTCCTGGCATGCATCAACTTTATGAATCTCAGTACGGCGCGATCCGAAAAGCGCGCAAAAGAGGTTGGCGTTCGAAAATCTGTTGGATCGCTGCGCCGGCAACTTATTGCGCAGTTCTTCACGGAATCCGTGCTCATGGCGCTGCTGGCCCTGGCCTTCGCCGTCGTGCTGGCGCAACTCGCCCTGCCATGGTTCAACAGTGTGGCCGGCAAAAACCTCTCCATCCATTGGAACTCGCCGGGATTCTACCTGACGTGCCTGGCCTTTTCCGTCTTAACGGGCGTGATCTCGGGTACCTATCCCGCGATCATCCTATCTTCCTTCAAACCAGTGAGCGTTTTAAAAGGCGCGAGAGTTGCAGGACGAAACGCCTTCCTGCCGAGGAAAGTATTGGTCGTTGTGCAGTTCACCGTTTCCATTAGCCTCATCGTTGTGACGGTAGTCATCTTTAACCAGGTACAGTTTGCGCAGCAGCGCCCTATTGGCTATACGATCCACGACATTGTTTCCGTACCCATAAGGGATAATATGATCATGAAGCACTACGACGCGCTTCGCGACGAACTGCTTAACACGGGCGTTGTGGAAGAAGTAGCCGCAACGGAAGGGTCCATGACCAGCACCTACACCACCAACGGCGGATTCTCCTGGCAGGGGAAAGATCCCGATCGCACGGAATCATTTGTGACCCTGGGTGTAACGCACGAGTTCGGCAAGACCATCGGCTGGACGATGGAAGAAGGAAGGGATTTCTCGCGGAACATCGTGAGCGATTCATCCGGCTTCATCATCAATGAAGCCGCCGTAAAATACCTGGGATTTCAAGACCCCATCGGAGAAACGATCAAATGGAGCTCAAACGGTGAATGGAAGATTATCGGCGTCGTGAAAGACATGGTTACGCAATCGCCCTTCAGTTCCGTGAATCCCATGATATTCTTCCTCCGCTCGAATCGCATTTCCTGGATACGGTTTAATGCCGTGAACGTGAAGTTGAAACCCTCCGCGAGTATGACCGGGGCGATCGATAAGATCCGTCCCATTTTCACCAGGTATGATCCCGAAAAAACATTCTCTTATGCTTTCGCCGATCAGGAGTTCGGCAAAAAATTCGACGACGAGCGACGCATCGCCAACCTCGCCTTTGTCACCACGTTACTGGCAATATTCATCAGTTGCCTGGGACTCTTCGGACTGTCATCCTACATGGCGGCACAGCGTACACGCGAGATAGGAATACGAAAGGTAATGGGTGCTTCAACGGCACAACTATGGAAACTGCTGTCGAAGGACTTTGTGGTGCTCGTCGCTATTTCGTGCTTGATCGCCGTGCCGATATCCAGCTACTTCATGCGCGACTGGCTGACGCAGTATGAATATCGTATAGGGATATCGTGGTATGTCTATGCGCTCGCCTGCGGAGGAGCACTCGCCGTATCTTTGATCACCGTAAGTTTTCAGTCGTTGAAGGCCGCGTGGGGGAACCCGGTGAATGCGTTGAGAACAGAATAGCACTAGTAATTAGGCGGATGTATGGCTGTAATTTGCTAAGATGTATGGCTGTAGTTTGCTAATTTGATAGCCGCTCTTCGTATTTGTCGCACCCTGCAATTGATCCCATAGGGATCCCACATCGAAAGCCCGCGCATTTGGATATCCACGCGTGTCGACGGGGCGTTTTGTGTGAAACGCGCGTTATCACGACACGCAAACACAAAACCAATTTGGTTCGTATGAAATCGATTTGATCAACGCGCGTGCGTTGCGTGCGATGATAATTTGGAATTTCATTGAACGTCCGCACGTCGCACGCGCGCGCATGGATGACGCCCGGGGCTTTCGATGTGGGATCCCTATGGGATCAAATACAGGGTGCGACAAAACTATCCAATCGCTTTCTAGCCAATCGCTTTCTAGCCTATGCGCTTCACCGACTTCCGGTACTTGAGTTCCGGCTTCAAAAGAACATGCTTGGACTTGATCTCTTTGTTGGCCAGCATGAAGAAGAGATGCTTCACCGCGAGCCGGCAGATTTCGCGTGTAGGCTGCGTAACGCATGTTAACGGCGTGGCCAGGTAATCGAGATACGGATGGTCATCGAATGTAATGAGCGACATGTCATCCGGAATCTCCAGCCCCTCTTCGCGGAGCGCTTTCATGCAGCCCATGGCAATGGTGTTGCTTAATGCGAACACAGCCGTTGGCCTTTCGCGCGACTGCAACAACAGTTTCGCTTCCTTATATCCATTCTGAATACTGAACTCATTGCCAACAATCAGATACTCGCCGTGGCCGGCGGCAATCATGGCATCTTTGAATCCCTGAATCCGCAGCTTGTTGGGAACTGATTCCTGAACGCCCTGGATGCAGGCAATCCTGACGTGACCATTTTCGATCAAGTGTTTCGTTGCCATGAACGCGCCGTCGTAATTATCGGTCGAAACGTACGGAATGTCCACGCCCTCGAAGTACCGGTCGATACATACGATCGGACGGCCCTGGTCATACATTTTCTTGATGGACGTCCAGTTCTGTGTGCACGGCGCAAAGATGAGGCCTTCGATGTTTCTCGATTCCATCTGCCGCAGTTCGTCGTTCTCTATTTCTACGTTCTCGTCGCTGTCGCCGATAATGGTCGCATAACCGCGATTTCTTACTTCGCTGTTGATTTCACTGGCGATGTCGGCGAAGAAAGGGTTGCTCAATGAAGGAATGATCAGGGCGATCGTATTGCTTTTCCCGGACTTCAGGTTTGCGGCAAACTGATTAGGTACATAGTTCAGCTTTCGCGCTGTGTCCCTGATTTTGATTTGTGATTTTTCACTGATCCTGAATTCCTCTCCTTTTCCATTGAGGACGCGCGACACAGTCGTAATGGACACACCCGCCTTTTTGGCGATGTCGACGATGCTTACTTTATGATTGGCCATTGGTGGTAGCACAAACGTTTATCTGATGGTATTCAAAGATAATCGTTCAACGCCTTATTAGGTCGCTATTACGAACAATAAATTGAACATTGCAAAATTTGCGCAAACGTTTATTTGAACCGTCCGACTCATAACGCTACCGCTCAACCGCTGCACCGTAACTGCAATTATGTGATATTCAAATATTTAACTTTAACAAATTTCCTCTGTTGTGATTTTTAGAACAAACGTTTGTGCACATGACTTTCTTTTTTCTAGTATTGCACCTATCAAACTACAACACGATCCTATGAATGGACATGTACCAACCAAACGCGTGGCCCGACCGCTTTTCCAAAGTTTGCCGCTCATCCTGGCGGCGCACCTGGTAATCGCCGCCGC
This sequence comes from Chryseolinea sp., assembly GCA_035489615.1. Lineage (GTDB taxonomy): Bacteria > Bacteroidota > Bacteroidia > Cytophagales > Cyclobacteriaceae > Chryseolinea. Next base: position 12,230 of record DATHKA010000506.1, on the reverse strand, counting down.
CATCAGCAACGTCGCCTTCGCGGCGCCACAACAATCGATCATCGTTACCGGCACCATATCATCCGAGGATGAAGCCGGTGGACTTCCCGGCGTAAGCGTCATCGTGAAGGGTACCACTATGGGTACCGTTACCGATTACAACGGCAAGTATACGCTTGAAGTACCCAGCCGTGAATCGGTTTTGGTTTTCAGCTCTATCGGACACGAATCGCAGGAAGTAACCGTTGGCGATCAGACCGCCGTTAACCTCGTGCTCAAGCCCAGCCTCACTTCGCTGCAGGAAGTAGTCGTCGTGGGATACGGCACCCAACAGAAAGTCAGTATGACGAGCGCAGTCGGACAGGTGAAGACCGAAGACCTGGTTCGCCGCCCGGTCACTACCCTTCAGCAAGCGCTGCAGGGAACGGTTCCTGGTCTGACAGTGCTTGACAATGGCGGTAGCCCCGGCTCTCCTAATCAACAGATGGTGATCCGCGGAGCCAATACCTTGTACACTCCTCCGGGTCAGCAAGCCACCGGCGCGTCCGACATCGGCAACAACCAACCACTGGTGATCGTCGACGGAATTGAACAATCCCTCCAGACGATAAACCCCGCCGATATCGAATCGATCTCTGTTCTGAAAGATGCCAGCTCGTCTGCCATCTACGGTTCTCGGGCAAACAACGGCGTCGTGCTGATCACTACCAAGCGCGCAAAAGATGGCCGCGTGACCGTGAACTACAGCGGATATTATGCCATTCAAAAGGCCATCAGCAAGCCGGAGCACATGGACATCGGAAGTTACATGAATCTGCAAAACATCGCCCGCGTAAACATGGGCTCCCAACCAATATATACCGATCAGCAGATCGCCACGTACGTGGAAGGCTCCCAAGCCAATCCGCTCAAATATCCCTTGCCTTTCGACTGGCATAATGTGATGTTCGACAACGCTCCCATGTTTAACAACACGCTCGCCGTGAGTGGTGGTTCGGAAAATTTCAAGGCCAGGATGAGTCTCCGGAATCAAAACCAGGATGGCATCATTGCCAATACGAACTCTATACTGAATGATATCCGGATCAATACCGACTTCAAGGCATCAAAAAAAATCAGCTTTGCCGCCGATATGAACTATCGCCAGCAAAACACGCTGGAACCCAGCGGCACCAATGCAACGGATCCGCTGCAGCCGAGTGGTATCAATGAAATATTCAGGCAGCTCATGCAGAATTCCATCTGGGCTGTACCCCGTTATCCCAACGGTGACTACGGCGGCGGAACCCAGGGAAATAATCCCTTATTGCTGGCTGAGAAGGGCGGCACCAACCGAACCATTACCAACTACCTCACGGGTAGCATTACCGGAAGCTGGCAAATCGTGAACGGGCTTAAGTTCAGCACACAGGTGGCCTTCAGGACCAACGATGTCGTGGGCAAATATTTTGTCAACACCTGGGAAGCACGCGATTCAACCGTCGTGAAAAAATCAAATCTGATCAACAAGGACACCGAAACGAGAAAAAATCTGCGTGAGATTACGGTGAACAGCTTGCTGAACTACGATGTTAATTTCGGTGACCACGGCATCAAACTACTGGGGGGCTATTCGCAAATAGCGAATGAATACTCGACGCTCTGGGCATCGCGACAAGGATTCTATAACAATGACGTAACGTCCATCGGTCAGGGTCAGAACGATGCTACGAAAGACAATGGTGGCAGCGACTCACAGTGGGGACTTCGCTCCTACTTCGCGCGCGGAAGCTACTCGTTCAAGGATAAATACCTGCTGGAAGTAAATGGACGATATGATGGTTCATCGCGTTTCACCGGTGACAATCAATACAGTTTCTTCCCGTCGTTCTCCGCAGGATGGAGACTATCTGAAGAAAATTTTTGGAACGGTCTCAAGGACGTCGTGTCCGATTTAAAACTTCGCGGATCGTGGGGACGCACCGGCAACAACACCAACGTCGCTCTGTACAGTTTCTATCCCCAGTTGAATCCCGTGACGTATGGTTTCGGAGGCACGGTCGTTCAAGGTTACGAACAGCAAAAGATCGCCGATCCAAATATCACCTGGGAGACGGCAACGCAGACGGACATTGGTCTTGACGCTGAGTTCATGGAAGGCAAGTTTACTTTCACGATGGACTATTACGACAAAACCAACCGTGACATTCTGCTCGCACTTCCGGTGCCCGGCGCCTTGGGATTGCTGCCTGGCACTCAAAATGCAGGCGTTGTACAAAACAAAGGCTGGGAATTCCAGGCAGGATCAAACCATCATTGGAATCAGTTTACGTTGCGGGCCAATCTCAACTTCGCCATCAACAATAATAAAGTGCTCGGCCTTGCGGGTACAGGACCTGTTATTACCGGCAACGACATCGATCCACGGTTCATTATCACGGAAGGATTACCCATGAATGGATTCTGGGGTTATCAGACGGATGGCCTTTACCAGACCAATGACGAAGCTTCCGCGGATCCTGTATTTATGCGGGCAGCCAAAGCCGGCGACGTGAGAATGGTCGACCTCGACGGCGACGGCGATATCGATCCAAACGATATGACGTTCCTCGGCAATTCGCTTCCCAAGTATACCTACGGCGGTTCTATCAACCTGGGCTACAAAGCATTCAGCCTGAACATCATGTTGCAGGGCGCCGCTGATTACTATATGCGAATAGCCAGAGCGTTGGGCGAGCAAGGAAACTTTGAAGGTTTCACGCCCGACATCTACACGAACAACTACTGGACGCCGGAACACACGGACGCGCGATTCCCCAGGCCGACCAAACAAGACCTGCGCAACCAGGCCTCCACCGATCGCATGTTAGTGGATGCCTCATACCTGCGCATCAAGAACATCCAACTCTCCTATCAGCTGCCATCCGCACTGACGCAGAAGGCGTTCATTCAGAATGCGAGCGTTTTTGTATCGGGCACCAACCTGATTACTTTTTCCAAACTCAATGAATGGAACCTTGATCCGGAATCTACTTCCGGCTGGCAAAATTACTATCCGCAAACATCTCTCTATACGCTGGGCCTGAACCTGCAATTCTAACCGGCCATGTTTGACCTATAAAAACGAAGACAAAATGAAAAGAATATATAAGCCCCTTCTGCTAACCTTTATGGCGCTTGCCTGCGCTGCATGCGAGGACCTGCTGGACACACCCCCTACGGACAGGATATCGACGGAGATATTCTGGAAAACAGAAAGAGATGCACAACTGGCCGCCAACGCCGTGTATACGCACCTTTCGGAAACCGCCTCTCACTATGCCAGCTGGGACGGCATGACCGACATTGGCTATACAAACCAGCCTCAGTCGCCTGAATCATTCATTCTCCAGGGACAGTTCGATCAGCTGAATAGTCGTGTGGCGAATGATTGGAAAACCTATTATTCAGGCATTCGTTCCGCTAATGCGTTCCTCGACAACGTTGATCAGATCGAGACCACCAACACGGCATTGATCAACCGGCTGAAAGGCGAAGTGAGAACACTCAGGGCTTTCTATTACCTGTACCTGGCTTTTCTCTATGGCGATGTTCCTCTCGTAACCACAGAAATCACGCTTGCCGAAAGCCAGGAATTGGCCAGAACACCGGTTAATGAAGTATGGGATTTCATTTCGGCTGAGCTCACAGACGCCGCCGCTCTTCTGCCTGCGATTCAGGCCGAGAAAGGACGTGTGACGAAAGGCACAGCATTGGCGCTGAAGGCGCGCGCACTGCTATATGCCGGACGCTATCAGGAGGCTGCCGACGCTTCAAAGGCGGTAATGGACCTGAAAGTGTACAGCATCATGCCTTCGTATAAAGACTTGTTCTCTTACACGCAGGAGAACAACGCTGAAATCATCCTCGACATCCAGTTCGTAAAAGGCACGCTTCCCAATGACGTCTTCAGCGTCCTGGCTCAACGCAGCGTGAACGGTCGCAACCTGTTCGTACCTACCAAGAATCTGGTAGACGCATACGAAATGACCAACGGCCTGGCTATCACCGACCCCGCCAGCGGGTTCGACCCCCAGTCCCCATATGCCAATCGCGATCCAAGGCTTAAGCTCTCCGTCTATGTTGAAGGTGACTTGCTCACCAATGGCAAAGTATTCGATCCGAAACCGACGAGCACTACGGGCGATGCGGTTGGATCAACTTTCCTGGTGTCACCTACTGGCTTCAACGTGAAAAAATACATTCATGCTGACGACCTCGCAGCACCAACCAATTCAGGCATCAACTTCATCCTGATGCGGTACGCCGAAGTTCAGCTCATCTATGCCGAGGCAAAGATTGCGCTCAACCAGATCGATCAGTCTGTTTACGACGCCATCAATGTTGTAAGGCAACGCGCGGACGTGAACCTTCCCGCCATTGTTTCAGGCAAAACACAGGAGGAGTTGCAGCAAATCGTTCGTCACGAACGGATGATAGAACTGGCCTTCGAAGGGCAGCGATTCTTTGACATCCGCCGGTGGCAAATCGCGGAAGATGTTATGCCCGGCAAAGTGTATGGTATGACTTACAAAGATCCAAATGGTAACCTTCAGACGGTGGAAGTTCCGGCGTGGACCAATAGCTGGGTCGATCGCAATTACCTGTGGCCGGTGCCGCAGGGTGAACGCGACTTAAACGACCAACTTGGTCAGAATCCAAACTGGTAATCATCTACGAGGCCATTCACCATGCATTTTCGACCGAGAACCATCCTGCTGATCTGTCTGTTTTTATTAAGCGCCAAGGCCAATAGCCAGACCGTGGCGCCCGAAAGTCCGGTTGCCAGGGTCCAGGCCGTGTCTTCCTATCTCGAGCCACACGAAGTCGTGGTAGGAGGCAAACTGGGTGAATTTATCAGCGCCGATCGCCGGGGCAGAATCAGCGAGTTGCCGAAATGGAAGGATGGTCAGCTGATCACGATGTTTGGTAAAGCGGCAAAGGATCACCACGACAAGATGGACTGGTACGGTGAACACGGTGGCAAGTGGTTGTACATGGCGTCGCACGCTGCGAAACACAGTGGCGATAAGGAAATGGAAGCTACCGTTTTGCGCACGGCGGATTACTTCGTGCAGCAACAGGACGCTGACGGATACCTTGGCAACTACGGTCCGGCTGTACGCCTGACAAACGACGCCATATCGCATAAACGGTCATGGGATGTATGGAATCTCAGCTACATGGTACTGGGTTTGTTGCAGACCAACCGGTACTATCCTAACCCCGCGTACCTGAAAGCCGCGACCTCCATCGGCGATCTGTTCGTTAAAATGTTCGGAGACGGAAAGCACAACATCACCGAATATGGAACACGTCGCGGGGTCTCAGCAACAGTCATCCTGGATCCCTTGGCCGAGCTGTACAAAGCGACACGCGACACACGCTATCTCAATCTGGCAGAAACCGTTCTTAAAGAGGCAGAGGCTAATCCGGACCATCGCATCATTACGGCGGGTCTGAATAACCTCGACATGGAGAACGTGGGCGACGGTAAGATCTATCAGATTATCTGGAACGTAACGGGGATTGTCAAGTTATATGAGGTGACGGCCAATCCAGCCTACCTCAAGGCGGCCACCAACATCTGGCAGAACATCACTGACCATCACCTGAATATAACGGGCGGACCCTGGGGAGGAATCGGAAAGCACATGGAGTGTTTCAACCGAAAAAATTACTGGAGCCCCTATGGTATGGTGGAGACGTGCAGTACGATGTCATGGATTCAGCTTAACAAGGAACTGTTGCGAATAACCGGCGACGCGCGGTATGCCCAGGAGATTGAAAAGTCGGCATACAACGCCCTGCCTGGAGCGCGTTTTCCCAACGGCCTTGACTGGTCCTATCACTCTTTCAACAATGGAAGCTGGTCCGTCGCCAACTTCAACGACTGTTGTCCGTCAAGTGGTGCGATGGCGTTGGAAGAGCTTCCCGCGCTGATCTACAGCCGGCGGAATAATGGCATAGCACTCAACCTCTTTACGGAGAGTGAAGCGACTATAAAAAGCGGAAAGAATACGATCAAGCTGGTCCAGAAAACGCAATATCCCTTCGATGGAAGCATCAGGCTCGCCGTGAGTTCCGCCCGTAAGGAAGCTTTTCCGCTCATGATTCGCATACCGGACTGGGCAAGCGACGCCGCCATCAGGATCAATGGCCAGCCCCTTGAACAGTCCCTGACTCCCGGCACGTATGTTACCATCAACCGGACCTGGGGCAGTAAGGATCTCGTGGAGATCGCCTTCCCGGTGTCGGTGCGCATAGCCACGAAGTTGGAAGAACTTGACGGGCCGCAGAATGCCGGCGAGATCTATCATGCAAAATGGTTTGCGGTAACCCGCGGTCCGCTGGTCTATTCGGTTGACGGCCTCATTGAAGGTGATCAGCGCGAGCCGAATCTCAACATGGATGTGAAGGACGCAATCCAACAACTGCAGGAATCGGTGCCCGCCCCTTCTGAGGCCCCGGCTTACGTTTGGAGAGTTTCAGGGCAGCCCGAACTGCGTTTTGTGCCCTACTATGCGGCAGGCGGTATGAAGAAAGGTGGATGGCGTCTTACCTGGCTGCTGTCGGGAATAGATAAGTGACAACGTAAAAAGCATTGGAGCATGAGCAAGATCCTGGTAATCGGAAGTTCGAATACTGATTTGATAACAAAGGTTAAGCGATTTCCATTGGCTGGAGAGACGATAACCGGCCGTTTTTTTCTGCAGGCTATGGGCGGAAAAGGCGCCAATCAGGCCCTCGCCGCGCGACGGTCAGGAGGCGACGTCAGGTTTGTCACGTGTTTGGGAAGCGACTCCAACGGACGCAGTGCCATACAATACTATGCCGACGAAGGCCTTGATGTTTCGCGTGCCCTGGAAGTTAACGATGCCCCTACTGGTACTGCCGTGATTCTCGTAAATGACGAAGGTGAAAATATTATCGTATTGAATCCCGGAGCAAATCATCGGATATCTCCCACCCATATCTCGAACCTGGCTGACGACATCCGGACGGCGTCTATCGTGATGTTGCAGATGGAGATTCCCCTGGAAACAGTGATCCGCGTGTGTGAGGTCGCCAACGAACACAACGTCCCCGTAATGCTGAATGTCGCGCCGGCCACGGAGATCGACACCAAACTTGTGCGGCGCGTAGCGTACATAGTAGTGAATGAAACGGAGATCGAGGCCATCACCAGGCAACGCATTGAAGACGTTGGTGAAGACGGCGTCATCGATCAGCTGTTAACCATGGGCGCCACTACTGTCATCCTTACACTCGGCAGAAAAGGGTGTATCGTAAAGAGCGTCTCCTTTCGGCATGCTGTTCCGGCCTTTGAGGTAGAGACCGTTGATAGCACGGCTGCTGGCGACACATTTTGCGGAGCTATGGTAGCACAGTTAAGCAAAGGAAGGGATCTGGTCGACGCTATTCGTTTTGCTACGGCCGCCGCAGCCATATGCGTGACCCGCATGGGTGCGCAACCGTCCATTCCCAGCGAAGTGGAAGTCGATAACTTTCTTACGGACTGCAGCGCCCATGCAAACGGGCAGTACAAAAAAATTAACTCGGGTTCAATTTTCTAAACACATGACGGAGATGTCTGTTGCCTTTTCCTGTTCACCAGAACACCACGGTGGAATCACCTCTCGTCACTTAGCAAAAATCATTCTATTATGTATTTTCGCCACGCTGGCAGCTTGCTCCCGGCCTGCCGGAAACCAAAAGGACCATTCCAGCGACACGGTCGTTCTTACCAAGGCCGTGTTGCGTGATAAGATAAAAGGGGCCTGGGCCGCACAGACGATTGGCGTTACTTTCGGCGGGCCGATCGAGTTTCAGTACAATTCAACCATGGTTCAGGACAACCAGATCATCGACTGGACGGACTCCACCCTGGCCAACGCATTTGCCAGGAAGCCTGGATTGTATGACGATATCTACATGGATCTTACTTTCATGCAAGTGATCCAGGACCATGGCATCGATGCAACGGCACGACAATACGCCGCGGCCATCGGCCGGTCAAACTACAAATTGTGGTTTGCCAACCAGTCGGCCCGTTATAATATTCAAAATGGCCTGGAGCCTCCGGCATCGGGTCACTGGTTAAACAATCCGTGTGCCGACGATATAGATTTTCAAATTGAGGCGGACTTCGCAGGACTGATGTCACCTGGCATGCCCAATGCTGCAGCTGAAATATGCGACCGGGTCGGTCACATCATGAACTATGGTGATGGGTACTACGGCGGAGTCTTCGTCGCTGCACTCTATGCCGAGGCGCTGGTCTCGAAGCATACCGACAGCATCGAAGCGATCATTCAACGCGCTCTGCTCATGATTCCCCGCGAGAGCCGGTTCGCTCAATGCATCACCGATGTGCTCGCCTGGCACCAGGAAGCGCCGAACGACTGGAAAGCAACCTGGTACAAGACGAACCGGAAATGGAGTACTGACATCGGCTCGCCGTTGGGAATATTCCGGCCGTTTAACATTGATGCCAAGATCAATTCTGCCTGGGTGGTGCTCGGACTGCTTTACGGCAACGGTGACTTTACACGCACATTCGAAATCACCACCCGCTGCGGCGACGATGCCGACTGCAATCCGGCGTCTGCTGGTGGCGTCCTCGCGGCCATGGTCGGGTACGATGCCATCCCGGATTTCTGGAAACAAGGCCTGGATAAAGTTTCAGACCTTGATTTTATGGGAACGTCTATTTCCCTGAATGAGGCATACGACATTTCGTTTCAACACGCGGAAAAAATGATCGTCAAATACGGCGGACAGGTCAGGGATGACAACGTCGTCGTCAAGCGGCAAGAACCGATCGCCGTTCCCTTCGAAGAGAGCTTTGCCGGGCACTATCCCAGCCAGCGCTTTACGCCGACCATTACCCGCTCAGAAATATCATTCGAATTCGAAGGCATCGGCTTTTCACTGGTGAGCCCTCCCAACCTGAAGGACTATGGCGACAAAAATTACGTCTTTGAAACCGAAGTATACATTGACGGAAAGCTCACCGAAAAGGTGAAATTACCCACGGCCGAAAACAACCGGCGCTTTACACCCTTCTGGAAATATCATCTTCCGAAGGCGAAGCACTCGGTGGTGATCAGGATTCTTAACCCGGTAGACTATGCACAGCCGGAGATCAACTACGGCATCGCGTACGACGACAAACCTCAGAAAGTAGAATTTTAAAAAGCAACTGACATGATATCGAGACGAATCCTGCTGGCCCTCCTCACGGCGTTCATGCTGCCGATCGCCTGTTTCTCCCAGAAGAAAAAAGGTGACCCTGCCAAACCGCCCAACGTCGTCTTCTTTCTGGTCGACGATCTTGGCTGGCGCGATGTGGGTTGCTTCGGAAGCGAATTCTATGAGACGCCGAACATCGATAAAATGGCAAAAGAGGGCGTAAAGTTTACCGATGCGTATTCTGCCTGCCATGTTTGCTCTCCCACACGTGCCAGTATCGTGACGGGCAAGTACCCGGCGCGCCTCAATCTAACGGATTGGCTACCCGGCAGGAACGACTTCGCCTACCAGAAACTATTGAATGTAGAGGTAAATCAGCAGTTGCCGTATGAAGAAACGACGATCGCGGAGGCTCTGAAAGCCAAGGGCTACAGCACCGCCATAGTGGGTAAGTGGCACCTCGGCGAGCCGCCATCGGATCCCACCAAACATGGCTTCGACATGCATATCCCTGCGGGCTGGAGCAAAGGCTGGCCACTCGCGTACGATGCACCGTTCAAGTTGCCCAACTACGACGGAAAGCCCGGTGAATACCTGACCGATCGATTAACGACCGATGCGCTTCAATACATCGAGGAGCATCGCGACCAACCCTTCTTCCTCTATTTCTCTCATTTCGCCGTGCATGATCCTATTGAGGGCCGGAAAGACCTCGTGGAAAAATACAAGAAGAAACTCGCCGCACGCGCGCCAGACAAACGTCCACCTTATATCCTGGAAGGTAACCCCGACAACGATCCGCTCACCATCGACGAACGCATCAGTCTTCTGAAAGACACGGCCTACAACGGTTTCAGCCAACTCCCGCGCGGAACCGTGAAGATAAAACAGCGACAGGATAACGTGGAGTTTGCCGCGATGGTGGAAGCGATGGACGAAAGCCTGGGTCGCGTGATGAATAAACTCAAGGAGCTCGGTATCGACGACAATACAATCGTGATCTTTTGCTCCGACAACGGAGGTATGTCGGCCGGGAACTTTGGCCGCCCCAGCAAGGTGCTCAACCCGAAGGCTCCCGACAAGAACTTCTCTACTTCTAACCTGCCTCTCAGAGGAGGAAAAGGCTGGCAATACGAAGGAGGTGTGCGCGTACCAATGATCATCAAATGGGCCGGCGTTAAGTCGCCCGGATCGACGTGTAGTGTCCCCGTTATAACGACGGATTTCTATCCATCAATCCTGGAAATGGCTGGCCTCCCGCTCATGCCCGAACAGCATAAAGACGGCAAGAGCTTCGCTCCTCTCCTGAAAGGTGCAAAGAAGCTCGAACGCGACGCGATCTATTGGCACTTTCCGCACTATAGCAATCACGGGATGCAAAGTCCTGGCGGTGCCGTCCGTGCCGGCAACTACAAATTGATTGAGTATTTCGAGAACGGAAACGTGCAGCTATTCGACCTGGAAAAAGACCTCGCCGAGTTGCACGATCTCTCAAAAGACAATCCCGCAAAGGTGAAAGAACTCCAGGGGATGCTGCATGCGTGGCAAAAAAGTGTCAACGCAAAAATGATGGATCCCAATCCCGGCTACGTGGCAGGAAGAGAACCGTGGAAGGGTTATAAGTACGACATTCCCGCCGGCGCAAAGAGCGGCAACCACTGAAAGAATTAGTATTTAGTCGTGAGTCCTAAGTCCTGAGTGGGTCCGGAGTATTTGTAGTTTCTAGTTGTGATTTTTGCTTCAGTACTATCAATACCTAAGATTCAATTCAGGACGCACGACTCGTTAGCACGGAGATTACCGCTTCAGGACTAAAGACTCGTAAAAATTAAACTTCTTCAAAATGTACATCGTCCAAGATTATGCAACGGCTGTTTTCTTCTGTGTCATCACCATGATATGCTGGGGCTCGTGGGGCAACACGCAAAAATTGGTTGGCAAGACCTGGCGTTACGAATTGTTCTACTGGGACTATGTAATCGGCATCCTGCTGTTCTCGCTCATCGCAGCGTTTACGTTGGGAAGCATCGGCGAAAATGGCCGCGGTTTTATCGAAGATCTTCAGCAGGCAGATGCTCGCAACATCGGAAGCGCCCTGATCGGTGGCATCGTATTTAATGCCGCCAACATTTTACTATCCACAGCCATTGCTATTGCGGGAATGTCGGTTGCCTTTCCCGTAGGCATCGGCATCGCCCTGGTGCTTGGTGTGATCATCAATTACGCCGGCTCCCAAAAGGGCGATCCGATGTGGTTGTTCATTGGGGTGGGGCTAATTACGATCGCCATCATCTTGAATTCGATTGCCTATAAAAAACTCGCGTCCGGAACGAATCAAAAAGTCTCGACGAAAGGCCTGGTAGTTTCCATTCTTGCGGGCGTCCTCATGTCGTTCTTCTACCGCTTCATTGCTTCAACGATGGATCTGGAGAATTTCAGCAATCCGGCAGCCGGACTGATGACGCCGTATACCGCAGTCGTTGTGTTCTCCTTCGGTATCTTCTTAAGCAACTTCATCTTCAACACGATCCTCCTGAAACGTCCCATCAGTGGAACACCCAGCAGCTATAAAGAATACTTCCGGGGCGGCTTCAAGACGCACCTGGTCGGTGTCCTGGGCGGTCTCATCTGGGGCCTTGGCAATTCCCTGAATCTCATTGCGGCGGGCAAGGCGGGTGCGGCGGTGTCTTACGGGCTCGGCCAGGGAGCTACATTGGTGGCCGCACTCTGGGGAGTGTTCATCTGGAAGGAATTCAAGCAAGCCCCGGAGGGAGTGTCGAGATTGATTGGTTTCATGTTGCTGTTGTTTCTCGCTGGTATTGTGTCCATCATATACGCAGGACAGTAGGCAATTAGCATGGATGGTAATGACGAGGTGTTGAATGTGTAAAATAGTATGCAGGTCGGCTAAGAGAAATCCAACACACGCGGAGGCTCGCGGAGCTTTTGAGCTACTGGCCGCACGTTGGTTTTTGGTTGCGTATCTGGAATATAGATTAAGACAGGGTAGCTGTTCGTGGATGGTTCAATCCGGAGTC
>DATHKA010000505.1:0-22405 GCA_035489615.1 Chryseolinea sp. | reverse complement strand
GGTTGATTCGCATACAGTTTTCGAACAACATTCTCCTCACGGCGTCATTGGAAATGAGTTAATACTCGAGCACGTGCACCCCAACCTGATGGGCTATGCGATTCTTTCGGATGCGTTCTACCGCGAAATGAAAGCGGAAAAGATATTCAATATCGTTTACGAAAAGGAGATGTTGTTCGATGAACTAACGGCCAATATGCCGATTACAAAGATCGATTCTCTTTCCGGCATCTACCGCGTTTCAACACTTAAGAAAAGCTGGCCTTTCAACCTGATACTCGACGACGCACCCATCAACGTTACGACGCGACTGGAAAAGCTTGCCTGGCGTTTATCACGGCGCGAGATTGAATGGCAGCAAGCCATGGACAGCCTATATTATTATTATGTTGCCCATAACGAACTGGAAAAGGCCGGCAAAGTGGTAGAGGGGATGGTCCTTGAACACCCCAATGAACAGAACTATTGGGAACGTGCAGCCACGATCCAGGCAAAGATCGGAAACAAGGCAAAGGCAATTGGCTTGTTTGAGAAGGCATTTGATTTGTCACCCACTTTCGAACGGGCACGCTTTCTGTTTGTGCTCTACCTCCAGTTAGACAAACCTTTTGAGGCGCTTCCGTATATCAACTATGGCATTAAGAACAATCATTCATCCTTCAACCTGGAGCAATTGAAAGATCAGGTGGAAGATGTTATCAGAACGAAAGAGCGACTGAAATTCGATTCCATGAACGTGACGGTGATGAGTCATATTGCGAAAGCCTATATAAACATGGATAACCTGGAGGGCGCCACCAAGTACGCACAAAAGGCGCTTGCCATAGATCGCAGCAATGAAGAGGCGCGGTCGGTGACATTGGAGATCAATCGTAAACTTTCAAGACTATGAAGCCCCGCGATCGTGGCAAGGAAGTTACTTCAAAGCAATGCGTCGAGACAGGGATGTTGCTGGTCCTTGGTGCGCTTTTGATAGCTATCCATTTGCAACAAATGCTCTGGGTGAAAGTTGCCGTCGTTCTACTGCTGATTGCCATGACTGCACCGGGCCTGTATTATCCTTTCGCATTCATTTGGTTCAAGCTGGTGCGCATTACTGGCGTAATTGGACCCGCGTTGATCCTGACCGGCGTTTTCCTGGCAGTGGTTACACCCATGGGATGGCTGCGGCGTCGGTTTGGTAAGGATGCGCTGAGGCTCAGGGCTTTCAAGAAGGACAATCAGTCGGTGATGGTGACACGTAACCATCAATATGGCCGGAATGATTTCCGTACAATGTTCTAAGGTGAATCTAAACTTACGTTTATGGAATTTCTGAAGGAATTGGTGCTGTTCATGATGACACGACGAAAGTTCTGGCTCGTACCCCTGATGATCATCCTGATCCTGTTGTCGGTGATCGTCGTGCTGTCGGGGTCGTCGGCTTTGTCGCCGTTCATTTATTCACTGTTTTAAGTGAGAACAGTCATACTGGGAATCTCTGCCTTCTACCATGACAGCGCGGCTGCGCTTGTAATCGATGGTGAAGTAATCGCGGCTGCCCAGGAAGAGCGCTTTACGCGCCGTAAGAATGATTCGGATTTCCCCACACACGCCATCCGCTACGTCCTGAGCGAGAGCGGTATCGATTATGATGAACTAACCGCTGTGGTGTTCTATGACAAACCGCTATTGAAGTTCGAGCGATTGCTGGAAACATTTCATGCCTTCGCGCCGCGTGGTTTGTTCAGTTTCCTCACGGCGGTTCCCGTTTGGATCAAACAAAAGCTTTTTATGAGAAGGCTGATACGCCGGTCGCTAAAGGTATTTGGCGAAAGAGACGTGACACTCCTGTTCTCGGAACATCACTTGTCACATGCCGCGAGTGCATTTTATCCGGGTCCGTTCGAGGAGGCGGCCATCCTGACTATTGACGGTGTGGGGGAGTGGGCCACCACAACCATTTGTCACGGATCAGGTCAGGGGATAAAGGTCCTGAAGGAACTGCATTTTCCGCATTCGATAGGTCTGTTGTATGCGTCGTTTACCTACTACCTCGGTTTCAAAGTGAATAGTGGCGAGTACAAGCTCATGGGCTTGTCGCCCTACGGCGATGCAAAGAGCGAAAGGACAGCCACGTACAAACGGAAAATACTCTCGGATCTTGTCGACGTGCGCGAGGATGGATCGATCCTGCTCAACATGCGTTACTTCAATTTTGCTACCGGCGCCACGATGACGGTAGACGCACATTGGCAGGAATTGTTCGATCTTCCACGAAGGTTACCCGAAACCGAGTTCCTTCCACTTCATGCGGATCTGGCCGCGGCAATCCAGCAAGTCATTGAGTTAATTGTGTTGAAGCTTGTAAGAACGGCAAAGGATCTGACCGGGTCCGTCAATCTCGTGATGGCCGGCGGTGTGGCATTGAACTGCGTTTGCAACGCGCGTATCGGGGAAAGTGAGATTTTTGAAAGTGTGTGGATCCAGCCAGCAGCTGGTGATGCTGGTGGTGCATTGGGTGCAGCCCTTGCCTGCACGCATATCGCGTTTGGAGGCGAACGACAGTTGCCCGAAGAAGGCGACAGCATGAAGCACTGCTATCTCGGTCCCGAGTATGGTGACGCCGACATCGTGCGCGTCGCTAACAAGTTTTCAGCATACTATACGCACTACGAAGACTTTGGTGAACTTACGGCAATCATCAGCCGAAGGATCGCCGACGGCAACATCATAGGGTGGTTCCAGGGCAGAATGGAATTTGGGCCGCGTGCCCTGGGGAACAGAAGTATCCTGGCAGACCCGCGCAATGCCGACATGCAACGGCGCCTGAATATCGGTGTCAAGTCGCGGGAGGAATTCAGACCCTTCGCACCGGCCGTGCTCGAGGAAGATGCTGGCCTCTTCTTTACGTCAGCAGCAAGCACGCCGTACATGCTGTTTGTGCGATTTATGAGGCCCGAGTGCCGACGGTCGATGATGGACGCTACGGCATCAAGCGATGTACTTCAGCGACTCTACCAGGTGCGTTCCGCTGTGCCCTGCGTAACACACGTCGACTACTCCGCCCGTGTGCAAACGGTTTCTTCCGCATCGAATCTCAAGTTGTGGAAGCTTTTGCAGGATTTTAAGAAAATTTCAGGGATAGGGATGCTGGTCAATACGTCGTTCAACGTGCGGGGCGAGCCCATGGTGTGTACACCGTACGATGCCTACATCGACTTCATGAACACGGAAATGGATTTTCTCGTTATCGGGAACTATGTATTCGACAAACGAGCACAACTGCATGGCCAGGCGCAGATTGTGGGTGATCGCTTCGAACGGGATTGAGTTAATGCTTCGTATTCTTTGAATTTACCCGTATCTTCACCTGCATCAGCAGGCACACCGTAATAATTCAAAGTAACGAATAGGCCATCGCATGAATGACATCCAGTATCATATCATTAAGCCTCCTGCGGAACTGAGCGATGTTGTTCGATTCTTCTGGACGTTCGAAGGGGTGGCGTCTGCTGAACAACCTTATATTCTTCGAACCGTGGCCAATGGTTGTCCGGAGTTTCTTTTTCACTATCAGGGGAATTTCGAGGAGCTCGTACACGATAGCAAAACGGCAACCTCCTTTTCGACCGGTATTCATGGGCAATCCGATCTGTATCGAAGATTCATCGTGAAGGAACCGTTTGGCATCTTCGGTGTGTACCTCTATCCGTTCGCCATGACCTCAATTTTTGGTATACCCGCGATCGAGTTCACGAATCAATTGCCCGATCTTGAATGGGTAGTAGGCCGCAAGGATAACGGCATCACGGATAGCATGCTCACTGCGCGTGATAACCAGCAACGTCTAAAGCTTATCACCGATTATCTCTTGCGAAGAAAGCAGAGTCCTAAACAAAAGGAAATTGCCTTTGCCGTACAGCAGGTCATTCATCATCATGGTGCTGTGGACATTCAAGCATTGAGTGATCAATGCTTTCGTTCCCACCGGCAGTTCGAGCGAAACTTCAAAGAACAAACCGGGTTTACGGCCAAGAAATTTTCACGCATCATTCGGTTCAATTCGCTGATGCATACCCGGAAAAATGCACACGCCTCACTAACGCAGATCGCGCTGGACTTCGGCTACTACGATCAGTCTCATTTCATTCACGATTTTAAATCATTCTCGGGATACAGCCCGGGCACATACTTTTCCGGTAAAGCGAACGAATTGATGTGAATCGCTTTCTGTCCGGAAGAATGTCGATTTTTTCCAATTCCCCTGGCAACGTTCTTGGCAAATTTGATCCTATAAACAAGATCAATACCATGAAAACGACAAAGAAAGTTGCGCCCGAGGGGAGTACAACGCTCTGCCCTTACCTGATGGTGGCCAGCGTGGAGTTACAAATGGAATTTCTCGTGAAGACCTTCGACGCAAGAATCACAAACGAAACGCGGGGAAGCGACGGATTCATTCAGCACGGGGAAGTAGTGATTGGCGACACCAATGTGATGATGGGCCGTTCAACGGAGCAATACCCGTCAAGGCAAGCGATGAGCTTCGTCTATGTGGAAAATGTTGACGAAATGCATCAAACGCTGCTGGCTCATGGCGCTACAGAAATCATGGCGCCAGACAATCGTCCTTATGCCATGCGTGAAAGCGGGGTTAAAGACCTTCACGGAAACGAATGGTGGATAGCCCAGCTACTCAACTGACGCGCCATGACAGAACAAGAACTTTTGAAACATGCGCTTGCGTGGGACGAATCGATCGTCTCCAATGACGTGGCCCGTATTCGTTCTTTTATGACCGACGACTGGGTGTGCGTAGCAACGCAAGGCGGGATTACAAGCGTCGATGATTTTCTGAGGCAAATTCAGAGCGGTCGTTTGCAACATACCGAAATGTCGACTGAACAGAGTCGCGTAAAGGTTTATGGAACTACGGGCATCGTTACGGGCAAGGGTTACAGCAAGGGTACATTTGATGGCAAAGAATTTTCATTTCACGAATGGTCGACCAGCGTTTTTATTCCGCATGGATCCCATTGGAAATGTGTGCTGACGATGCTTACCAATTGTTGATTTATGGGTTGATTTTGGCGACGTGGAGTCAGCCGCGCGGCTGGAAAGAAGAGACCGGATGTTTCAGATTTTGGGCGTATTCATGGGTTAGCGTCACATGATAGAACTATTCTTTCAACGCATCCACAGGATTCGCGCGAACGGCGTGCAGCGACTGAATACCCACGGTTATCAGGGTAATGAGCAAGATCAGACCTGCGGCCTTTACAAATAGCATCGCCCTAATAGGAACGTGGAACGCAAATTTTTGCAGCCACTCCCAGGCAGCGTAATAGCTGATGGGTATAGCGACCAGGAAGGCAAGGGAGATCAGCAGCAGATACGTCCGCGCTAACTGCAGTACCAATCCGGCCTCGCCTGCACCGAGCACCTTGCGGATGCTTATCTCCTTATACCGTTGCGTTGTGCTGTATACGACCAATCCAAACAGACCCAGACAGGCGACCACAATAGTGAAACCGGTGAAATAGCCGAATAGCGTGGCGAGCTTTTCTTCCGATTTGTACATTTTATCAAAGTTCTCATCGAGGAATTTGTATTCAAAAGGCCAGTCGGAATTGAACTGTTTCCAGCTTTTTTGAAAATGATTGATCGTTGCCTGCAGATCTTGAGGCTTAATTCGCAAGGCCATGGAATAGTACGCACCAGGATAGACCTGCATCACGACCGGCGCAATGGTTTCACGCATGCTATTGAGCTGGATATCTTTGACGATGCCGATTACGACACCTTCTTTTAGCGAGTCGGGTGCATCCCATCGGTGCCACGCAAGTTCATGGCCGATGGCAGTAGCGGGATCTGTATGCCCCAGCATTTTGGCTGCGGCTTCGCTCAATATGAAAGCATGGTCCTGGTCGGAAGGGAAGACGGTAGAAAAATCGCGACCGGCGATGAGTTCCAAGCCGAGGGTCTTCGCGTAGTCATGGTCAACAGTGAGCATATTGATATTCCACTCTTTGTTATCATGCTCCTTGTCGAGGATGCCATCGCCTGCATATGCTTCGCCGGGGAGCCCGTAGCCGAAGCTGACGTTGAGAACATTGGCATGATTGGAGAAGACCTGCTTGGTAGATGCGATATTTTTGGCCATGTCCCCACGCAGACGTATAACCACGACGTTGTCTTTATCGAATCCCATATTAGCGTTGCGCATGAAGGCATGTTGGTCCGACACCGTAATGGCAGCCACGATGAGAAAGAAAGAGAGTACGAATTGCAGCACGACAAGTCCCTTTCGGATGAGCGCTCCTCCGGAAGACCCGGAACGCCTGGAAAGTATCTCTGTGGGCTTATAGTGTGAAATGTAGAAGGCAGGATATGCGCCGGCCGCTGCACCTATGATGAGTGCGAAAAGCAAGGTGAATCCCAGGACTTTCGGATCGACGAGTACAAGCGCGGAAATATTCTTTTCAGTAAACGTGTTTAGCGCTGGCAGGCTCAGCACAACCATGAGCATCCCGATCAGTAGCGCACAAAGTGACAGGATCGTCGCCTCACTGATAAACTGATAAATGAGTTGCGTCCTGTAGGCGCCCATGACTTTTCGGACACCCACTTCCTTCGCCCGATTTATCGCCCGTGCCGTCGAAAGGTTAACAAAGTTCAATATGGAAATGACCAGGATAAAGAGCGCCGTTGCCAGGAGAATGTATACCGTCTGAATGTTGCCGCGGACCGCTATGTCCCAACTGTGCGCGGAGGCGTGCAGATGAATTTTTTCGAGAGGCATCAAGTGTGGAATGTAGTAACCTCCGTTGGACTTGGTAGACGGCCACGCATTGCGTTCAGCAAAATCCTTTAGTTTGGATTCCAACGCGGACGCGTCTGCCTGAGGCCTTAGTTTGACATAAGTATGGAACTGACTCCAACGCCAGCTTTTCATGCGCTCCGGAATCATCGACACGAGGTCTTCCATGCGGAGAAAATAGTCGATTTGAAGATGGGAGTGAGAAGAAAAATCGCGAAATACCGCGCTCACTTTTACGGGTCCGTTCAGGAGAATAGTTTCGCCGATGGCGGGCTTATCGGGAAAGTACTTGTTCTTTAGCGTTTCACTGATCGCGATAGTGCCGGGGTCTTTAAGAGCATGCGCAATATCGCCCTCCACCAGCTCCAGGCTAAACATGTCAATAACGGAGGGATCTCCATAGCCGCCCTTCTCCTCTATGAACTTCCGTTCGCCTACCTGGAAAAGTATCGGATCGTTAAGATTCATGAATCGGAAATAGGATTCCACCTCCGGGTATTCGGCGGCCAGCGTTGGGGCGATCATGGGGGCGATCATTGCGCTGAGTGACTGCCTGCCATCGTCGTTGAAATGCTCGACGTATACGCGGTACTTCCTCTCATAATCAGACACCTGCTTGTCGAACGTCCACTCGTCGTATATGAATAGCGCAATGACGAGGAAAGATGCCATTCCGATAGCCATTCCGCCGATGTTGATCCAGGTGAAGAGTTTGTGATGGAGAAGATTTCGGAATCCGATTTTAAGATAGTTGCGCAGCATAGCAAGCTTCGTTTAGGTGCAAAGTGTTCTGTTACCGGGACACGTTGTCTAAATGAAGTTAGCAAAGAGTGGGTTATTGTACCAGTTTTGGTCAGACAAGTTATTGAATTTCCCCCTACCCGAATGACTTTTGCGCACCCCGTCTGGCCACGCGTTTAGGAAAATCCTTTTGCAAGAATCAAGCACCGGTTAGTTGTCGATTTAATTCTCAGTTTCATTACTTCGCGGTAACGCGGATCGTTGTAGCACGCCAGTGCAGCCTCCTTTGATGGGAACGCTACAATCGCATTCATTTGTCTGGCCTTTCCTTCAACCGCGTAGGCTTCGGTGTCTGAGACGAGCACCTCGCCGCCGAATTCATTGATCAACGGTATTGCCTGTGGAGGATATTGTTGAAAGGTTTCCATATCCTCGATGTCGTAGCTGATAATATAATAGGAACGCATGATTATTGATTTATTTGTTGATCTGTTGATCTGATGATCTGATACCAGCCGCAGGTCGGCTGTTTGAGCTCATCAATGTTTATTCAAAGGTAGATTTCACTTTTTGGAAGGACTTACGATTTCTTGCTCACTTAATTTCAAATTTGGTCATCTGCCCGTAATTGAAAATTGACTGAACGATTCCGGACAATGTCGCCATCGCCATAGTACTGGGATTTCAAATAAAATGCGCCCAATACCATTAAATGAGGGATCGCCGCTTTGCAACGATTTTGGCATTGTTTTGTAAAGACGTCGTTGACTTAACCGCAACCCATTCGCAATGAATAACATGCTTCGCCGGGTATATAGAAGTTTCTCCAAGAACAAGTTCTTCACTTCTCTCACGATCCTGGGCCTGGCCATTGGCATGGCTATTTTTCTATTGGTAGCCCAATATGTGAAATTCGAATCCAGCTACGAAGATTTTGTTCCGGATGCCGCATTGGTATATCGTCTTACGCTGGATACCTATGCAGGAAAAGAGCATGTACGTTCGAGCGCCGAGAACTTTCCCGCAGCCGGGCCGGCACTAACGGCGGCGGTGCCCGAAATTGTCAGTTACGCCCGACTTTATAACCTCGGGTTCAAGAATAATGTGGTCATCACTAACGAAGATGCCAAGCCCGATCCGATCGCCATCAAGCAACGACGATTCCTTTACGCCGACGCTTCGTTTCTTCCTATGATGGGATACCGCCTTGTCTCGGGCGACGCGAGCACCGCCCTGAATGAACCGAATACCGCCGTGATCACCGAAGATCTGGCACGTCGCTACTTCGGCAACGAGGACCCTATGGGCAAGATGCTGCGCATGCGTGACGACGATAACAACAATGACCTGGTTAAAATTACCGGCGTGCTTCCCCGCGTGCCCGACAATACTCACCTCAAGTTTGATATCCTTTTCTCGTATAAAACCCTGCTCACCTGGCATACGGATGATATGCCGGACTTCGGCATTCGACGCTATGATCAAAGTTGGAGCCGCAGCGACATGTACACGTTCGTAAAACTTCAAGCCGGTGTCGACACCAAAGCTTTGCAGGCAAAATTCGCCGACGTCGTTGCCCGTCAGGTGCCGGAACTGAAGGAACGCAATCAGCAATATGAACTCACGCTTCAACCTCTCCGCGATATCCACCTAACGTCACGGCTATCGGACGAAGCGGAGGCAAATGGCGACGGACGCATCGTCCAGTTCATGGCGCTCATTGGCATTTTTGTGTTGGTCATCGCCTGGATCAACTACGTGAATCTCTCCACGGCCAGGGCACTCGAAAGGGCAAAGGAAGTGGGTGTACGGAAAACACTGGGCGCCGCACGGATGCAACTATTTCGACAGTTCATATCGGAAGCAGCACTCGTGAATCTGTTGGCCCTCCTGGTCGCGCTGACTGCCGTGGGTGCGGTCCTTCCTGCGTTCAATATGCTTTCGGGCTTGTCACTTTCGGCAAGTCACCTCATCCAGCCCTGGTTTATGGGCCTGTCATTCTTACTATGGCTGACCGGAACCATACTTTCCGGTTTTTATCCAGCCATCGTGTTATCTTCTTTTCGTCCGGCCGCTATTCTCAAGGGTAAATACAGGAACAGTTCAGGAGGCGTGTTGCTTCGCCGCTCGCTTGTCATTTTTCAGTTCATGGCGTCCGTGGCGCTTATCGCCAGCACACTGATCGTTTACCGGCAATTGAATTTCATGATGAAGAGCGACATCGGTGTGAACATCGATCAGGTGGTTGTGGTGGAACGTCCCGGCATCATGCCGAACGGCGAAGACAATGATGCAGCATTGATAGACGTATTCCGTAATGAATTGAAGAAGGATCCGTCAATTGAAGCAGTTGCTGCATCGACCACTGTGCCGGGGGCCCAGCGCGAGTGGAAGACCCGGATGAAGAAGTTTGAAGAGGTCGATCAAAACTCGGCGACCATCATCCTGAACACCATGGACTATAATTTCGCCGAAGTCTTCAAAATGAAGCTCATCGCGGGCCGTCTGTTCTCGGAAGACTACGTACAGGATCCCGACACTTCGTTGATCATTACGGAATCTGCTGCAAAAGCTTTTGGCTTTAAGACTCCCGGTGATGCAGTAGGGCAAACGTTGACGTTCACAGACTACCGTTCCAGTTCGATCGTCGTAGGGGTAGTAAACGACTATCACCAGCTATCGCTCAAGAAGACCCTTACACCGGTGGTATTCCAATGCAACCCTTATGGCGGTGAGTTCTATTCTATGCGATTACACGGTGAACAGGTCAATATCGATCGCACGATCGCGGGTATTCGCCACGCTTATCAAAATGCCTTTCCGGGAAATCCATTCGACTATTTTTTCTTAGATGACTACTTCGGCCGGCAGTATCGAAATGAACGCCAGTTCGGTGCTCTCTTCACCACCTTTGCCGCATTGGCATTGGTCATTGGATGCCTGGGGCTTCTTGGCTTGTCTGCTTATACCACCGTGCAACGCACGAAGGAGATTGGAATTCGCAAGGTCCTGGGCTCAAGCGAGCAGGGAATATTCTGGCTGTTGTCAATCGACTACCTGCGACTGGTGGCGTGGTCGATTTTGCTAAGTGTTCCGCTGGTTTACTTCCTGATGAACAGCTGGCTACAGAGCTTTGCATATCATACGTCGATATCCTTGCTCACGTTCCCCATAGCAGGCGCAATGGTGTTGGTTATTGCGCTGTTGACGGTCAGCGTACAGACGTTAAGGGCAGCCCGTTCTAATCCCGTACATTCATTGAGGTACGAGTAAACTCAACGCATCACTTCTTTTGCTTCTTCTGCCGCGAAGGCACTGGTGCAGTACGACGACCAATCCCGAACGGTGGACGGCAACTTCAGAATACGATACAGTCCGAAGGAAGGCACGGACCTTTTTATTGTTTATAATCCGAGATTGAACACAGCGATGCCTGTAAGTCACACAGCAAGCCGTGCCCTGGTGGATCAACAGGTTTTTATTGTAAAATTTTCAAAGGCAATAAGTCTTTGACTGCTGTTTGACCAGTATATTCTGATATGAAATATGATATTCAGATCATTTCCGCGCCATCAATCCTTGGCTTGAAACCTTCAGGTGTCGAGCAGCTCAGTGAGCGTTTGCTGGGAAATGGCTTGAGGGAAGGATTGAATGCAACGCGGCCTCCTATCGACGTTATCACCTTAAACGAATTATATACGACGGTACGAGACGCCGGTACAAACTGCATCAATGCGATTCCGGTGCATGCATTCTCGCTAAAGCTGGGAAAAATCGTGCTGGATGTGGTCGAAAAAAAATGCTTTCCACTCGTTCTCGGTGGTGATTGCAGCATTCTCATCGGCGTCATGTCGGCGTTGAAGCGGAAAAGTTCTCACGGACTCGTTTTCATGGACGCCCACGCCGACTTCTATGAACCAGAACAATCTCCTACGGGCGAATTGGCCGATATGGATCTGGCAATTGTCACCGGTCGTGGACCCGAACTCCTGGCAAACATCGATCAGCTACAGCCTTATGTGAAAGATGAACACGTAATTCACATTGGTCAAAGAGATCACCAGGAGACGCGGGATTATCAGGCTGCCGATATTGCGGACACGCAAATGTACTGTGTGGATGCGGCCGCGGTGCAAAGTGCAGCAGTCGATCAGCTCATCACCGATATACTTACCCGAGTTGCCCGAATGAAGAACCTCGAAGGATTATGGCTGCATTTTGATACCGACGTGTTGTCGGACCATATTAACCCTGCCGTTGACTACAGGCTCCCTGGCGGGCTATCCGCGCACGTGGTGACCTTACTGCTGCGTCGTCTTTTGGATACCGAACGGATCGCCGGAATGTCGGTCACTATTTATAATCCCCGGCTCGATGCCAACGGACAGGCAGGACGAATGATTACGGATATACTTGTTAATGCTTTCGGTGCCGTTACCTTGGCTCCCCTTCGCCAGGAATAACCTCTGCTTTGCTTTGGTTCTGGACGTCTTCATGCGCCCGCTTTCGAATAAAGTGCCGAAGGCCCATCCAACTGTTCCCCGGTCAATTCACTGAATGCGGGCATCCCCATGTCTGAAATTTGAATTGTTGAAGGGCATCACTATATTTGTCCTACGTTCATTGTAGTACTACTTATCAAGAAAGGCGGAGGGACTGGCCCTGTGAAGCCTTAGCAACCTGGAAAAAAATCAAGGTGCTAAATCCAGCTTCCCGATAACATATCGGGAGGGAAGATGAGTTGGAAAGAGAAATCTATTAGGTGAAAATATAGATGTTCTTCTGATTTATCGGAAGAGCCTTTTTTGTTAAACGCTCTCCGGTAGTCTTTTTTGGTAAGTGGTGAGAACAATAGTTTAGTTTTTAACCATTTAACCAAATCATCTATGTCACTGTCCACAGAACTCATTCACAGTATTCCCGTTGACGAATCAACCGGGGCTATCTCAGTTCCCATTTATCAGACTACCACGTTTGTTCACAGTTCCCCAGGCGTGCACCAGGGCTATGATTACACGCGTTCGGGAAATCCAACGCGCAAAGTTTTGGAAGACCTTATCGCCAAAGCCGAGAAGGGAATCACAGGTGCCGCTTTCGCCAGCGGCATGGCCGCCATTGATGCCGTTCTCCGGTTGTTAAAGACGGGCGACCACGTAATAGCAGGCAACGATATTTACGGCGGAACCTATCGCTTGCTCACTACCATCTTTAAGAAGTTCGGCGTCGACGTATCATTTGTCGACCTTCAGGATGGCGATGCCATTCAGTCAGCAATTACCGATAGTACGCGCATGATTTGGGTGGAAACACCTACTAATCCTTCGTTGAAAATCGTGGACATCCACGCCGTTTCAGCGATAACCAAATCAAACCATATTTTGCTGTGCGTGGATAACACATTTGCATCGCCCGCGGGCCAGCAACCCATCGCATTGGGGGCCGACATCGTCGTGCATAGCGCCACCAAATACATCGGCGGTCACAGTGACGTGATTTCCGGCCTGGTGGTTACTGCCACCAAGCAGCTAGGGGATGAAATCCTGTTCATTCAAAATGCTACAGGCGGTATATTGAGCCCGATTGAAAGCTGGTTGTTGATCCGGGGAATGGAAACACTGGCGCTACGGTATAAGCAACACAGCGAAAATGCGCTGGCCATCGCGCGGTATCTTCATGATCACCAAGCCGTCACCGAAGTTTTTTATCCGGGGTTGGCAACCCATCCTGGCCATGGCGTCGCCGCTCGACAACAGAAATATTTTGGCGGCGTTGTTTCCTTCAAGTTAAAAGATGACACCATGGCGGCAGCAACAGAATTTGCCAAAGCAACCCACCTTTTCAAGCTAGCGGAAAGTTTGGGCGGCATAAAAAGCCTGGTCGCCCATCCGGCTACCATGACGCATGCGTCGATTCCTAAAGAACGACATGCCGACTTTGGTATTACCGATGGACTGATTCGCCTATCCGTGGGGTTGGAAGATGGTCAGGACCTGATTGCAGATTTAGCTCAGGCCTTCGAGAAAGTCTCCGCGAGATTTCTGGTTGGCGATCGATTGGAACGAGTAGCTTAATTTCCGTATCTCACGGCCGACAGCGTAAGATAAGGCCGGGTGCGTTCTCTTCATGCTGTTTCCGGAGGCGTTGGACAGCTGCCTACGCAGGCTTGCGAGCTCCCGGGCAAAATATTTTTCGCGTTCCTGCATCCTGCGAAATCGAAAGATCGCGCACAACTTGATACATTTACGGTACTATGCTAGCACCCCAAGTGATCTCGAAGGAAATCGAAATAAGAGCAACCGCCGACAAAGTGTGGCATGTCTTCATCAACCCCGCCGTAACCAGGCAGATGGGCGGCGAATACGTTTCGGATTGGAAGGTCGGCGGACCGATTGGATGGAAGGGAAAGGACGGCGCTATGTATACAAACGGCTCCATACTTGAAATCGAACCGGCCAGATTGCTGAAGCATGATCTCAAGGAGCTCGAAAACCCGAACACATTGCTTTCGGTGATCACTTATCGATTTACGGAATCAAACGGCTCGACCCTTGTCTCTGCCAGCGAAGAATTGAATTATCCCGCGGATGAAAGCCAACTCGAAGATATCGCTGACGGATGGGACTTCGCCCTATCGGCCATCAAGGATATTTCAGAAGGTTTAAAGTGAACGTTTTTATTGGATGGTAAGCAGGGCGGCCTATGCAAATCCTCTTGTCAGTGGATTTTTTTCCGACGGACCTGCCCAACATCCTGTGTCATTCTTATCAAGGAAGAATTAGGCGATAGTTGTTAAAAACTCCTCACTTTCAAAAATCATTTATTTTCGATTTATACCCTTTAACACAATGTTCAGAAATACCAAAACAATCGTTTACCTTTTCCTGGCACTGTTGGTGACGGCAGCTTGTAAACAGGCTTCTGATGTCGATTCGAAACGCACCGTTATTTCGGGAATTGATTCTTCCAGGAAACCCGGCGACGATTTTTTTTCTTACGTCAATAACATTTGGTGGGATACTGTTAAAATACCGGGGACGCAATCCGGTGTGGGTTCTTATTCGTTCCTGAACTATCCGCAACGCATTCGGCTGCAAGCCATCCTGGACAGCGTTTCGCAAAGCAACAGTCCGGCGGGAAGTATCGAACAAAAAGTGGGTGATTTTTATGCGTCCGGAATGGACACGGCCACGATCAACAAACGCAGCTATGAGCCGATCAAGCCCATACTCGCTCGCATTGATGCCATAAGCGATGTGACCTCGCTGATGAAGTTTGTTGCTGAGGAGCTCAAGGTGGGTGATGGCTCCATCATTGGCTTTTATGTGGGCCCTGACGACAAACACAGCACCGTTAATATTGCCCAGTTCTATCAAACTGGCATAGGGCTTCCGGAGAAAGACTATTACTCCAGAACGGACACCTCGACGCTGGCCATACAAAAAGCTTATGAGAAGTACACGGCTACCCTGTTTGCGCTAACAGGCCTCGACGCGGCCAGTGCAGCCAGGCATGCAGCAACGGCTTACAAAATTGAAAAACAACTCGCCGCCGCTCACAAGACGAACATCGAAACGCGGGATGTGCAAGCCAACTACAACAAGTTGGCAGTTGCCGCTATTGCAAAAAGACAGCCCAACATTGGCTGGACTACCCTCTTGAATGATCTCGATGTAAAAGCAGACTCTGTGAATATACAGCAGCCAGGCTATTATGACCAGCTGAATAAACTGTTGAAAAGTGTTCCCATTAATGACTGGAAGACTTACCTGAAGGCAAGCTCCATCAACACATTCGCCAATGAACTTAGCAAGCCTTTCGTTGATGCCTCCTTCGAATACGCTAAAATACTTACGGGACAAGCGGTGAAGAAACCACGTGCAGAAGAAATGACGCAGGCCGTTGACGGTTCCCTGGGACACGCACTGGCTCAACTTTACGTGAAGAAATACTTCACCGAAGATGCGAAAAAGCGCATGGCGGGATTAGTTGACAACCTGAAGAAGGCATTTGAAACGCGCATCAACAATTTGGATTGGATGAGCGATTCCACCAAAGCGAAAGCAAAAGAAAAGCTGCAGGCCTTTACGGAAAAGATCGGCTATCCCGATAAGTGGAGGGACTACTCGAATGTCGAGGTGAACAGGAACACCTATTTTGAAAATCATTTGTCGGCAAATAAGAATGAATACCTCTACAACGTTGCTAAGATCGGTCAAGCGGTGGACAGAACAGAATGGCTCACAACGCCACCCACAGTGACGGCCTACAACAATCCTCCGTTGAATGAAATTGTTTTCCCTGCAGGTATATTACAACCTCCCTATTTCGATATCCATGCCGATGACGCACTAAATTACGGCGGCATTGGGATGGTGATCGGCCACGAAATAACACATTCCTTTGACGACCAGGGAGCGCAATATGACAAAGACGGCAACGTAAAGAACTGGTGGACGAAGAACGACTATGAAAAATTCAAAGCGAGGACCCAACAGGTGATTGATTTGTACAACACGTTTACGGTGCTCGACTCTGTTCATGTGAAAGGCGCCTTGACAGTGGGTGAGAACACGGCCGACATCGCCGGTGTGGCCATTGCCTTCGATGCATTCAAGTTGACGCAACAAGGACAAGACACAACTAAGCTGGATGGATTCACGCCTGATCAACGTTTCTTTATCTCGGTAGCCCGGATATGGCGCGTAAAGACAACGGATGAGTTTCTGCGTATGTATGTTAACACCAATTCACATTCACCGGCAAGGTGGCGCGTGAACGGGCCGTTGATGAACACTACTCCCTTTTATAAGGCGTTCAATGTACAGCCAGGGGATAAGATGTATAAACCCGAAAGTGATAGAATCACGGTCTGGTAGTGCTGGACAAGTTTGTGAATTTTTGTTTTCGGACCTGGCTTGATTTGAAATGTTGATCTTCGTGTTACTGTAATTGTAGTATGGTGGGAACGTTGTAGGATGTTTAAGCCGGAGACCTGGAGGAGATCGTAGGACTTAAATTGCAACGGGTCGCCGCTACGCGGTGAAAGGAAGTTTTTTGTGACCGAACAAAATGGCCGGGCGGCGACGCGCTGTGTGCTAATGACTCCTTTATGTACTTAGCCTGGATTTCTTTATCAAGCAACCTGCGACGCTTTGTTACGAGTTTCAGGTTCGCTTTCCGGCGCTGACTTAAAGTTGTGCTGCTTGTCGTTCGGTTGAAAAATCATTCTAAGCGAGGGATCCGAAGTGAGGTAAGCAATGGCCCAGTTGTATAGCGTCTTTATCTTGTTATTATAATTCACAAGCGAAATCACGTGAATGAACAGCCAGGCCAGGAGTCCCAGCAGCCCTCCCATGTGCAGCTTGTGTTTAAAGAGGTCGGCGACGGCATAACTCTTTCCGATGATGGCCATATCACCGCGGTCGAAGTATTTAAATGCTTTTTGTGCTTTGCCTTTTGCCAGTGCATTCAAATTTTTCGCCAGCCGTTTACCCTGTTGTATGGCAGGTTGGGCAAGTTGAGGGTGTCCGCTGGGATAGGCCTCGTCCGTGAACTGGATGCTGATGTCGCCGATCGCGTAAATGTTATCGTAACCACTTACTTTGTTGAACGTATCCGTGAGCAAGCGCCCACCCTTGCCAGCCACCTGGGGCGCAATGCCATCGAACGAATGGGCGACAACCCCTGCTGACCAGATCAGCGTAGAGGCATCGATCGTGTTGCCGCTGGACAAGTAGACTGTTTCGTCGTCATAACGGTTGACGAGTTCGTTCAGGTGTACGTGAACGCCGAGATGAGTAAGAATGTCGAATGCCGCGCGGTGTGACTTGTCGCTCATCGGTGCGAGCAGGTATGGAGCGCCATCGATCAGGTGAATGATTAATTGTTCGTCGTCCAGCTCGGGGTAGTCCTCGCCGACGATTTTATGATTCATTTCGGCCAGCATGCCGGCCACCTCGACGCCCGTGGGACCGCCCCCGGCAATGACGATGGTCAGGAGCCTTTTGCGCACGTCCGGATCCGTTTCTACGGAGGCTCTTTCAAGGACGCGGATGAGTGTATTGCGCATCGTGAGCGCATCGGCAATTTCCTTTAGTTCGAACGCTTTTCGCTGCATGTTGGCGTTGCCAAAGAAATTAGTTTTGGTGCCGGCGGCAATGATCAGGTGATCGTATTCCAATTCATCACCATCGGTCAATTTTATACGGTTGTTCGTGCTGTCGATAGAAGAAAGTTCGCCCTGACGAAAATTAAAACCTTTGGTGTTCACCAGCTTTCTCAACGGATAGCTTATGCTTGAAGGCTCCAGAAAGCCCGTTGCGACCTGATATAGCAGGGGAGTGAAATAGTTAAAATTGTTCTTGTCTACCAGGGTCACTTCGAACTCACTGGCTGATAGGTGCTTAATAAAATTCAATCCGGCAAAACCGCCACCGATAACGACAATGCGGCGTGTATTGAAATCGTTGCGTGTCATAATCTTGATATCAAAAAGGCCAATACCCCTAGCGTTGTTGTCAGGAATGCGCCTCTATGTTGTCAACAAATAATACGTTGTATTTGAACAGATGGGCACGAATTATTTAAGTTTTTATCGCTAAAATATCCATGAATTACCGCACACGTTTGAAGTCATGAATGTGTGATTACGAATGGGTGTTCTGTGTTCTGCAGGACCGGAAAAGTTCCGGATATGAGGTATTATTCGTCGATATATTCTGCCTGCTGAGAAGCGTTATTTTTGCGGGACATCGCGCCCGCTGCAGCCAACAGAAAGACAACCGGTAGCACGGGCATCAGGAAGCGCCCGTCCCAATCTTCAGTAGTTAATCCTATGCTAAGGACATGCAACGCAAGGTATATCCCTGCAAAAGTCCTTACATCCTTATTTACCGTTGGCATGGTCAATGCTCTTCCAAAAAAGCAATAGAGTGGTAACAGGATCACAAGCGAAAACAGATTGTGCATGGTGGACCAATACGGACGAACATGAGCCAACAAATAGAACACCTTCGTAAAAAACAATTTGGCCGAGTAGATCGGGTTCGCTACAACGAAGAACGAAATTTTAATAAGTTGTGGATAATGCTCTGGCGGTGAATAGATATTTTCGGGTGGCACGATACGCATGAATCCAACGTCGGGATAATTTGTGGTGGTGATGTCATAGATAACTTCTCCCGATAAGTACGCGTCCATGACTCCAAACGTGTTGAGTGCACGGTTGACGAAAATCAAGAACAATATTATCGCGGCACCCACGGTTGCATACCTGAGTTGTAAAGAACCAGTGCTCGCTATTACAGACAACAGCACAACCGAGAGTGTAGCGCCGATTAATGCGATGCCGGTTGGTTTTACCGTCATCGTAAACCCCGCAACTAATACTGCGATGAGGCCCGATATAAGTGTTCTGGTACGGTAAAAGTTTGTCAGGCTATAGAGCGCGAAACAGGTAGTGCTGATGTATACCGACTCGGCGAGCACGTACGCATTCCAGGAAGAGATTTCAAAAAAAACCAGGAAAAATAAGGCAGCTAAAAAGGCCATCTGTTGGTTGTTCCATAGCAATAGGGCCGTTTGGTAAAGCGCTATTACCGCCAGGAAGCTCAATACATACTGACCAACAATTATGGCGGCAATATCGCCCTGTAACGTTTTTACAAAGGCTATGTAGACAACATACCCGAGATACCAGAAATTGTGTTGGTCGACATAAAACCCGGACAACAGGTTCTGCGCATATTCAAGATATCGCGGGGAATCATTGACCATCTTTATTCCGAGCCTGGAAAAGAGAATGCCGTTAACGAGCGCAAACACGATGAACAGAAAGCCGTAATGAAACCTCCTGTCCGACAAAGCTGAGGAAAGATTGGATTTCAATGCTTTTCTATTCACGATCATTATAGTATTAGGAGTGCCTGCCTTCCAAAGAAAGTTGTTACAATTAAAGTAATTGCGAATAATTTCCTGTGCCAGGTGTAACTTAGTCAAGTCTGACGAGTACTTATTCACAACCATTTGTCATGTTTAAGAATTATCTCACCATCGCCTGGAGAAACCTTCGTAAGAAGAAGATATACTCGGCCATTAATATTTTCGGGTTAGCGCTCGGCATTGCCTGCTGCACGCTGATATTTATGTATGTCGACTATGAGCGGTCGTTCGATACCTACCACG
This sequence comes from Chryseolinea sp., assembly GCA_035489615.1. Taxonomy (GTDB): domain Bacteria; phylum Bacteroidota; class Bacteroidia; order Cytophagales; family Cyclobacteriaceae; genus Chryseolinea. The sequence goes on along the minus strand of DATHKA010000505.1, from coordinate 2,679 downwards.
CCCAGGGCGACCGCATCTACCGCGTTATTCACGGTTCAAAGGAGAGCAAACAAGCGACCGATTCGTATTGGGTGTGGGGTAATGCCCCCATCGGTCAGGCGCTGCAAAGTAGTTTTCCCGAGATCGATAAGGTAGTGCAGTTTTCCGGGCGTGCTGATATCCTCCTTACCAACGGCGAAATCACCCACCAGGAAGAAGGTATATTTTTCATGGATTCTACGGCTTTTGATGTGTTCAGCTGGAAGTTGCTGAAAGGAGATCCGAAAACCGCACTGGCGGCACCGTTCAGCATCGTTCTCACCGAATCCACTGCGAAGAAATATTTTGGAGACGAAGACCCGGTTGGGAAGTCGCTGGCGGGTAGTGAGTCGGCAGGCAGGGCCGATGCTGGCGAGTATCTGGTGACCGGCGTGATGGAAGATGTTCCGGCAAATTCACATTTCCGTTTTAATGCGCTGCTCTCCATGAGCACCTTCCGGAAGTCGAGGCCCGATATCTTCAAGGAATGGGGATACGTGGATTTCTACACGTACTTCCTCGCCAACGATAAATTTGACCTTAACGCGTTCAACGCGAAAATACCCGACTTTCTCTTCCGCCAATCAAATGACCCGAGCAGCCAATACAATATTGTTATTGAGCCACTCAAAGAAATGTACCTCGGAACGGTAGCTCAACGGCAGCCTGGAGAAACGGGAAGCATTGCTAATCTCTATATTTTTTCCATCATTGGACTGTTTGTCCTGACTATCGCCATTATCAATTTCATGAACCTGTCGACAGCACGTTCCATGGAGCGCGGCAAGGAAGTAGGTATCCGGAAGTCGATCGGTGCGGAACGTGGAAATCTCGTTTCACAATTCCTTGGCGAATCCTTTATCATCGTCAGTCTTTCTATGATCGTGGCACTGGCGGCCGTTGCTTTGGCCCTGCCGGGCATGAATAGTATCACGGGGAGGCTACTGGACATGAGGCATTTTGTCACGGCGCAGAACATCGCCCTGCTGTTAGTGGCGACGTTAGGGATTGGCCTTCTGGCCGGTTCGTATCCGTCGTTTGTATTGTCTTCTTTCAGCCCGGCTACCGTGTTAAAGGGAATGAATAAATCCGGCAAGGCCGGCGTGACCCTTCGGAAAGGCCTGGTGATTTTTCAGTTCAGTCTGTCGATCGCGCTGATTGCAGGAACGATGATTGTATCGTCTCAGATGGATCATATTCTGAACAAAGACCTGGGCTTCGACAAGGAGCAGATGCTGATTTTGGATTACAACTACGATGAGCGGGTTAACGACAAGCGGGAAGTTCTGAAAACGGAACTGGAGGCGAACCCTGACGTGTTGTCCGTTGCCTTTTCACGAAGTGTTCCAGGCAGTTATTTTCCGAATGCATATACCGAGATCGTTGCGTCCGACGGCGAGCTGAAAGGAATGGCGCAGCCGATTTTTCAGGTAGGTATGGATTTTGTCGACCATTATGGATTGAAGCTCGTGGCGGGCAGGTCGTATTCCCGCGACTATCCTTCCGATACCCTTGGAGGGCTGGTGATCAATGAGGCCGCTGCACGGCAGTATGGTTATGCGAACCCCGCCGAGATCGTGGGCAAAAAATACAAGCAGTGGGGCAGGGAAGGAGAGGTGATCGGCGTCGTGAAGGACTTCAACTACATCTCACTGCACCGGAACATCGAACCGCTCACGCTTCCGTACGAGCCCTATGCCAGCCGTTATGTATCATTGAAGATCAAGTCGGGAGATGTTACACGCACAATCGACCAGGTGCGCAAGACCTGGATGCAACTCGTGCCGCACCGGCCGTTCCTCTACAGCTTCCTTGACGACGACTTTGATCGGCAGTACCAAAAGGATTTCAATTTTAAGACTTTGTTCTCCGCGTTCTCATCGCTGGCGATCTTCATTGCTTGCCTGGGCCTGCTGGGACTGGCTACCTATACGTCGGAATTGCGTACCAAGGAGATCGGAATCCGCAAGGTGCTCGGGGCGAACGTAAACAGCATTGTGACCTTGTTGTCGAGAGATTTTATTGTGCTCATCGTGGCGGCTATGCTCATTGCCACACCTGCGGCGTGGTATAGCATGAACCGATGGCTTGAAGGTTTTGCTTACCGCGTAGAGATTCACTTCTGGATCTTCGTTCTGGCAGGATTGGCAGCCATTGCCATCGCAGCGGCCACGATTAGCTTTCAGGCGATTAAGGCGGCAAGGGGAAACCCGGTCAATTCCCTGCGGAGTGAGTAGCCTGTTTCATGCCGGAAAACGCAGTTGGCTGCACGCGCACATGTCGTTGATGTGACAATTTTGTGAATTCGTCTTCCCTATCCGCAGCTCGTTCGGCATGTGTTAGCCCTACCGTGAAGCCTTCAGTATCTTACCACAATGATTATCTGGAGAATTGTTTTGGTGTGGTTCGCGATGGCGACGACTGGCTCATTGATCACCTATTTCGCCTATATCGATGACAACAATAAGTGGTTTGTCGTGGTGCAGACGATGGCGCTTTCGGTTATCGTTTTGCCCGTCCTTTTTTTGATGACTGTTCTATATTATCGTTTTTTCAAGGGGACCACAAACGCGTTGTACGAGTTTGCTCCTTCTGACGACAGTTCCCGGTCAGGGGGATAGTGTTCTCATCACACACGAGAAGCTTAACGACCGAAAAGCC
>DATHKA010000504.1:0-5295 GCA_035489615.1 Chryseolinea sp. | reverse complement strand
TGGACGACCTGATGCGGCGCCGCGTAGCGCCAATGGCCTGGTCGCCGCTGGGAGGGGGCAAGTTGGTAAAAGAACCTAACGATATTCTGTCGGCAAAAGCGGCAAAGTATAAGGCTACCCCCTCACAACTGCTGCTGGCGTGGCTCTTGCGGCATCCCGCCAGGATTTTTCCAATAATCGGCACTTCAAAACCTGACAGGCTGAGCGATGCTGCTGCCGCACGGGACATTCAGCTCGATCGCCAGGACTGGTTCGACCTGTGGAAAGCCGCCACGGGCCAACACGTGGCATAATTTTCTATTTTGGCGTCCGATTCTCACCTGGTGAACAATTATCCGGGCTTTTTGGTTATCATTTTCTTATCCTAGCTTATGGCAAAAAGTGCCGTCACACGGCCTGCAAATAATACTTACGACCACGATACCATTGAGATAATCGGGGCTCGGGAACATAACCTGAAGAACATCAACGTTACGTTTCCCCGCAACAAATTGATCGTCATCACGGGCATTAGTGGGAGTGGAAAGTCATCGCTTGCCTTCGACACCATATATGCCGAAGGACAGCGGCGCTATATGGAAAGCTTTTCCGCCTATGCGCGCAGCTTCATGGGCAACCTGGAACGCCCGGACGTCGACAAGATCAATGGCCTGAGTCCTGTTATCTCCATCGAACAAAAGACGACCTCCCGCAATCCCCGCTCTACCGTGGGAACGGTTACGGAGATTTACGACTTCATGCGCCTGCTATTTGCACGGACAGGTGAGGCATTTTCGTACTTGTCGGGCGATCGAATGGTAAGACAATCGGAAGACCAGATTCTGGACACTATTCTGCAACACTATAAGTCCCGGAAGCTGGTCCTCCTGGCGCCCGTAGTGAAAGGCAGAAAAGGGCACTACCGCGAGCTGTTCCAACAGATCCGGAAGTCAGGATACACGAAGGTGCGTGTAGACGAAGAGTTGATAGAGATCTCCGCGAAAATGCAACTGGATCGATACAAGATACACGACATTGAAATTGTCGTCGATCGTATTGTTGCTGATGCGAAAGACCGGACACGCATTGGTCAGTCGATCAATAAATCTCTGAAAGAAGGCAAGGGAATCATGATGATCATGGAGGAGAATGGAAAGGCGCATCACTTTTCGAAGTTCCTCATGGACCCCAAGACGGGACTTTCGTACGATGAGCCAGCCCCGAATGCTTTCTCATTCAATTCGCCGTACGGCGCGTGTCCGACCTGCAATGGCCTCGGTCAGATAAACGAAATCACGGAGGCATCGGTCATACCTGATAAGTCCTTAAGCATTAGCAGAGGTGGCATTCTTCCGCTCGGAGAATACCGTGACATCTGGATATTCAAAAAGATCGAAGCTATTCTGAAGCGTTACAAACTTGCGCTCACCACGGCGGTTAAAGACGTTCCCAAGGAAGTCATCCAGATTCTTCTGTATGGCGATGACATACCCGTTGCCGTATCGTCGGTAAAATATCCGGGTACGGAATGGAACACAAAATTCGAAGGCATTATCAGCTTTCTCGAAAAGCAACGCGAAGAGGGTTCAGAAGCTATTAAGAAATGGGTAGAGGATTTTACGGTAACGAAGGTTTGCCCCGAGTGCCATGGCGCACGGCTTAAAAAGGAATCGCTGCATTTCAAGATTGACGGCAAGAACATTGCCGAATTGGCCGTGCTGGATATCCAGGCATTGAAGAAATGGTTTGAAGGGCTGGAGGATCGCGTCAACGAAAAGCAACGCATCATCGCCACAGAAATCCTGAAAGAAATTCGGAAGCGCATCGGTTTCCTTCTGGATGTGGGACTGGATTACCTCAATCTCAATCGGCCTATCCGTACGTTGAGTGGCGGCGAGTCACAGCGTATCAGGCTTGCCACGCAGATCGGTACCCAGTTGGTTGGTGTGCTCTACATCCTGGACGAGCCGAGCATCGGTTTGCATGCCCGCGACAATGTAAAGCTCATCAAGGCACTAAAAGACCTTCGGGATCTGGGCAATTCGGTGATTGTCGTGGAGCACGACAAAGACATGATGCTCGAGTCCGATTATATCATCGACATTGGACCAGGTGCCGGACGTCACGGTGGCAACGTAGTGGCTGAGGGCGATCCGCGAACATTTCTCAAAGGCAACAGCACAACCGCGCGATACTTGCGTGGACAGCTGGGCATTACACCCAAAGGCAACAGACGCAAAGGCAGCGGGGACAAAATAATGTTGACGCAGGCCAACGGAAACAACCTCAAGAATGTCGATTTAAAGATCCCTTTAGGCACGCTCACCTGCATCACCGGCGTATCGGGAAGCGGCAAGTCGACGCTGATTCACGAAACATTGTTTCCTATTCTCAACGGTCATTTTTACAACTCACGCGCGGTTCCGTTGCCGCACAAGAAGGTTGATGGTTTGCAGCACCTTGACAAAGTGATTGAAGTTGACCAGTCGCCGATAGGTCGAACGCCGCGATCGAATCCCGCGACTTACACTGGCGTGTTCTCAGACATCCGTGATCTGTTTGCTCAACTGCCTGAATCGAAAATTCGCGGTTACAAGACCGGACGGTTTTCATTCAACGTAAAGGGTGGACGCTGCGAAACCTGTGAAGGGGCGGGACTTCGCTTAATTGAGATGGAATTCCTGCCTGACGTCTATGTACCATGCGAAACATGCAAAGGAAAGCGATATAATCGCGAGACGCTGGAGGTTAGATTCAAAGGCAAATCCATTAGTGATGTGCTGGATATGACCGTGGAAGAAGCCGTTGGGTTCTTTGAAAATCAACCGAAGATTCTTCGAAAAATTCATACGCTGAGCGAAGTGGGTCTTGGCTACATTTCATTGGGCCAACATGCCACAACACTTTCTGGAGGCGAGGCCCAGCGCGTGAAGCTGGCGACAGAGCTATCGAAACGCGACACGGGAAAGACGTTTTATATTCTGGACGAACCAACGACTGGGCTGCACTTTCAAGACATTGCGCACCTGCTCGATGTGTTGCAAAAGCTGGTAGACAAAGGGAACACCGTCCTCGTCATCGAACACAACATGGATGTGATCAAGTCCGCCGACTACATCATAGATATGGGGCCGGAAGGAGGCGAGAAAGGAGGCCGCATCATTGCTGCCGGTACCCCCGAAGAAGTAGCCAAAAATCCCGCGAGCTATACCGGGGCGTTCCTCAAACAAGAACTAAATTGAACCTTCGCTATTCATGAATGCATCGCTCCGCCAATACGGTTTTGCCCTCATTTTCCTCGGCGTCGGTATTTATCAGTTAGTCAACCGCGATATGCTCGAAGCCGGCCTGTACCTGCTGGGGGCAGCGGCGTTTGTTTTCAATAACCTGGCCTCCACCACCAAACTGGTTGCCTACAAAAAGCCCCTGGTCATCATTACTTGGGTGTTGATTGCAGCAGTAGGCGTTTTGTTCCTATACATGTTACAGTTCAAACACGCATGACCTTTTACATAAAAGAGACGACTGGAAGGGATGAATTAGCTACTTTTACCGGTTAGTCCTGAGCGGTGAACAAAGAGCGTCTATATGCCATTTTCCAGATCTGTGGCTGGTCGATTTTCGCGCTATTCCAGATCGTGTACAGCTACGATTCGTCTGGCAGCATCACGACGAGACGGCTGGTCTTTTTTATCATCGAAGCTTTTATCTGTCTGGGTGTGACGCACATATTTCGGAACCTCATCAGGCGGTGGACGTGGCTGTCATTTCCCATCCACAAACTGGTGCCCAGCGTTTTCATTGCTGTGTTCGCCATGGCACTCCTCGTGTACTTTCTGAAAATTCCTGTAAATGTATTACTGGGGAGACTCTTCAACCCACAAACGGCCTTTGATGTGCAGCAGATTTTGGGACAGTCAATTGTCTATTCCATCGTGTTCTTCCTGTGGACCGTCTTTTACTTTACCTATCACTATTTTGACCAATATAACAAGTCGCTTAAGTACGAGGCTTCGATGATTGAGATCGAATTGAACAATCTGAAATCTCAGCTTAATCCCCACTTTATCTTCAACGCCTTGAATAGCATTCGGGCGCTCGTGGATGAGAATCCCAGGAAGTCGAAGCAGGCGATCAATCAGCTCAGCAATATCCTTCGGAAATCGCTGGCTTCGGATAAGCAGGGATTGACGAATTTCGATGACGAATTAAAGATTGTGAAGGACTATCTTGGGCTTGAAAGTATTCGATTTGAGGAGCGCCTGAAAACGGAATTCGACATTCATCCGGACTCACAGCGATTTCTCGTGCCGCCCCTGATGATCCAGACGTTGGTGGAGAACGGTATAAAGCACGGCATTTCAAGGCTTACGCCTGGCGGCCTGATCCAGATGAAAACCACCGTGGAAGGTGACAAATTGCGGATTCAGATCCGAAATAGCGGCCACATGGTGAACGGTGTGAAGCGAGGGAAATCCGGATTGGGCATCAAGAATACCGTTCAAAGGCTGAAACTGTTATATGGTGATGATGCCTCTTTTAAGATTGCCAATGAAAACGATAATTTTGTACTGACAGAACTAGTTATTCCACAAAATACAAGCCATGAGAGCATTAATCGTAGATGACGAGCGCCTGGCGCGCAAAGAATTGATGAAGTTGCTGGAAGACCATCCCAGCATAGAAGTAGTTGGCGAAGCTATGAATGCGGACGAGGCGATCCAGTTGGTAAATGACCTCAATCCTGACCTGCTTTTTCTGGACATTCAGATGCCGGGCAAGACAGGGTTCCAGCTGTTGGAAGAACTTGATTCTGTTCCCCTGGTGGTTTTCACAACAGCCTACGACGAGTTTGCGCTCAAAGCGTTCGAGGTAAATGCGCTCGATTATTTGCTCAAACCCATTCAACCGGAGCGACTGTCTGAAGCCATCGCCAAGCTCGCTGACAAAGAACGCGCAAAGAATGCCGCCACCCGTGGCCCCGAAAAGAAACTTGGCCTTCAGGATCAAGTGTTCGTAAAAGACGGAGATCGTTGTTGGTTTGTCAGTCTCACCAACGTGAGATTGTTCGAATCGGATGGGAACTATATCAAGGTATATTTCGACAACAACCGGCCCATGATTCACAAATCGCTCAACGCGTTGGACGAAAAATTGGATGAGCGTGCTTTCTTCCGCGCCAGCCGCAAGCACATCGTGAACCTGAGCTGGGTGGAAGGCATTGAGCCATGGTTCAACGGAGGCCTTATGGTGAAGTTGCGCGGCGGCGACAAAGTAGAAGTCAGCCGCAGACAAGCCGCCAAATTCAAAGACATG
>DATHKA010000503.1:0-12656 GCA_035489615.1 Chryseolinea sp. | reverse complement strand
ACCTCATTGACCGCCGCCACCTCACCAAAAGCACGAGCGGAAATGGCCTTGAACTCAAGGTCATTGAAGATCGGCTTAAGGACATCCGCATTTGGCCCTTTATATTTCAACGACTCTTCGTCGAATCCAATAGGAACATCGGTGATGATGCGCGCCAGTTTCTTCGACAGGATAGCCTGCTCGCCATACTGCGTCACCAATTCTTTCTGTTTGCCCTTCAGCGAATCGGCATTAGCAACAATGTTTTCAACGGTGCCATATTGTTTGAGCAGTGCAGCTGCAGTCTTTGGACCAAAACCCGGAATCCCTGGAATGTTGTCGGAGCTGTCGCCCTGAAGGCCAAGCATATCAACTACCTGATCGACATTTTCGATGTCCCATTTCTCACACACCTCTTTCGCGCCCAGCACATCGACCGCATTACCCATATACGCAGGCTTATAGAGGAACACGCATTCATTCACAAGTTGTCCGAAGTCTTTATCGGGTGTCATCATGAAAACCTCAAATCCATTCTTGCAAGCTTGTGAGGCGATCGTACCAATGATGTCATCAGCCTCGAAGCCGTCCATTTCCAGAATAGGAATATTGAAGCCACGAATGATGTCTTTGCAAATAGGAATGCCATAGCGGATATCTTCCGGCGTTTCCTGACGAGTGGCCTTATACTCCTGATACAGGTCATCGCGGAACGTTTTTGCGAGCGTATCAAACGCAACTGCTATATGCGTAGGTCGCTGTTTTTGCAAAACCTCCAACAGCGTGTTGGTGAACCCGAATGGGACCGACGTATTAATGCCCTTGGAATTGATCCGTGGCGTTTTTGTAAAAGCGAAATGAGCGCGATATATCAGCGCGTAAGCATCTAGCAAGAAGAGCTTTTTGTCCGGTTTGCTCATGTGGTAAAGGTAATATTTAAAAGGTAGTATTTAGTCCTTAGTCTTTGGTCATGAGTTGCTATTAGTATTGATAGTCCTCCTGAGTAACGTCGCTCCGATTCTATAAGTACTACCAACAACTAACGACTAATGACTAGGGACTAAATACTAGCTATTCCTATCTTGCGGCAGCCTATACTGAGTAATATGAGACGAGCATTACCCATTTTTCTGTTCACGCTTGCCCTTTCGGCGGCGGGCATCACCTATGGTCAACTCACCGAAAAAATTGACACGGTGATACTCCGCAAGATTAAGCTGGAAGGATTAGAGCACTCACAAGTCATCGATATCATCGGCTACCTCACTGACGTACATGGTCCCCGGCTCACGAATTCGCCGGGCTACAAAAATGCTGCAGCGTATGCTAAATCGAAGCTGGAGGGCTTTGGCCTTTCCAATGTTCATTTTGATACCTGGGATGAAGATTTCGGTCGCGGCTGGTTTCTTAAGAAGTTCAGCCTGCAAAGTCTCGATCCCGTCTATTTTCCTGTCATCGCGTACCCCAAGGCCTGGAGCCCGGGTGTAAAAGGAACCATCAAGGCTGACGCGATTTTCCTCGATGTGAAGAACGAGTCCGACCTGGCAAAATACAAAGGCCAGCTCAAAGGCAAGATTGTTTTATTCGGCGCACCTGTTACGGTACATCCCGGTTTCAAACCGGATGCTTCCAGGTTCAATGATTCAACCTTGCTCGCCATGGCAAACGCCGGGTACGAGCCCCCGTTCGACATGCGCAGGTACGCAGCCATGATGGGCAATCAGTCACTGGCATACCTCAAATGGCAACTGTGTCAGAGTGAGGGCGCCCTTGCCGTTCTGGAGCCAAGTCCGAGCTCACGGCTGGAAGACGGAACGGTACTGGTATCCGCCGCGACCATACCACAACCCTCAGGCATACCGTTTGACAAAAGGATCAGAGCCCAAAGCGGTACGGCTCCGAAAATTCTGCCCCAGGTCATCGTCGCGGATGAGCATTACAACCGTGTGATCCGTCAGATGCAGAAAGGCCTGGCGGTCAAATTCGAACTGACCATGGAAACGGAATTTACACCCGTCGAAAAGGGCTTCAATGTAATTGCTGAAATTCCCGGAACAGACCTCAAGGATGAAGTGGTAATGATCGGTGCACACCTTGACTCGTGGCATGCAGGAACCGGTGCTACCGACAACGCTTCAGGGTCGGCTGTGATGATCGAGGCGATGAGAATCCTGAAGTCCCTGGGGGCTAATCCCCGTCGAACCATTCGTATAGGTCTCTGGGGAGGCGAGGAACAGGGACTACTCGGCTCGCGCAATTATGTGAAGCGCACACTTGGTGAGCGTCTCGATAAATCAGCACCTTACGATTCAATCAGTCTAAAACCCGCTGCGGATAAATTTGCCGCTTATTTCAATATGGACAACGGAACAGGCAAGTACAGAGGTATCTATCTGCAACAGAACGAAGCAGTCCGTGCTATATTCCGTGAATGGCTTGAGCCATTCAAAGATATGGATGCTTCAACGGTGACCTATTCCAACACCAGCGGAACCGATCACCAGGCATTCGACGCTATTGGATTGCCCGGCTTTCAGTTCATCCAGGATCCAATTGAGTACTCTTCAAGAACTCACCACACGAGCATGGATGTGTTTGACAAAGTGATTGAAGCGGATCTCAAGCAGAATGCTGTGATCACGGCGTTCTTTGCATGGCAGGCAGCAAACAGAACGGAAAAACTCCCGCGAAAATAGTCTGTCAACTACTCAGGACTAAGTACTAGTTATTCGGCGCTCCATCGTCGACCCAGCACGCGATCCTGTCCTTCTGTAGCTGTGTGAGGGGCGTGCCCGATTTCGGCATGGAACCATTCGCGGTCACCGTCTTTATTTCGGATGCATGTGCCTGCACACTCGCCACATTTGTGAACGCGAATGGAGCCGCACCGCCGCTTACGTGGCAACTGGCAACAGCGCACGAAGTTTCTATGATGGGCTTGATGTCAGTCACATAGCTTGTTCCGCTCAACACAGTAACGCCTTTGGTGACGGTGCAATTATCGGCGTTGTCGCGCACCGTTACTGATTTATCTCCAGCCGTGAGCCCGTCAAAAACATTGGTCGTTACAAAATCTCCCGTGCCAACCCGGTAGCTGAAGTTCCCGGATCCGCCAGTCGCCGCGATGGTCACTGTGCCCGCGCCGGCTTTACATCCGCTGTTTGTTGAGGTCGCTGTAAAGTTGATCGTTATACCCGTAATTGAAAGGGCAATTGAGTTGACCGATGTCTCGCAACTGTTGGCATCTCTAACGGTTACGCTATACTCACCCGCTCCGAGATTAACGAATTCAGGATTCGATTGAAACGTGCCTCCGTTCAACGAATACTGGTATGGCTCCTGGCCACCGGTAGCCGTTGCAGTAATGCTACCGTTGCCTGTGGTGCAGTCTGTCGGATTTTGCTTTCCTGAGGCAGGCACGGAAACGGATAACGTGCTGCAATCAACCGACTCGGGCTCATCACTTGAACACGCAGTAAAGAGCATAGCCGACAGGACGCCGAGTATCGACAAGCGGGATAGATTAGTTTTCATAGGTAAATGCCAGATTCCTTTTAGAACCCGTACTTCGACGGGTAGGTGTTTGACAGGACGGCAGGCCACGCAAAAGAGTTGCCCGCATTACCTGAAATACTTTCTGAAGGCAGGTGCGCTTTTCTACAGAACCGGTAAAGGAGATGGGCTCGTTTATGGCCTTCTATTCGTCTAGTTGGCCTGTAAGGACACGGTCGTAAGTGATGAAATCGGTGTTAACGGGTTCGAATCCCTTTTGCCTGAGCTGCATGGCAATTTGTCCCCGGTGATAGCTCGAATGATTAACGAGGTGGATCATAATCATCTCCACATTGTTAATGTAAGGATCACCGGTATAATTCGTGTACGTCAGCTCGCGGTTGAAATCATCGGTCTGTTCGATGAACGCCAGCCACTCCGCTCCGATTTCTTCGGCCATATCGATGAGCTGCGGAAGAGAATATTCACCCCACAGTTTAACAGGCGCCGGTGGTAATCCCTTGATGCGATAGAGCCAGAGATACTGAGCCGCTACAACATGACCCACCAGGCTGAGTATTTTCTCATCGTTAACCTGTTGTGACGTCAGGGCATGAAGTACGCGCTTATTAGACCAGGCGTTGTATTGATAGAGCTTCAGAAAATACTGTTTCATGGAGGTGATTAAAATCGGGGCCGAAGTTACAAGCTTTTTCGTGTAGTGAGCATTGCCATGTAGAGGAAATCACGCGCCTATGTCCGCGTATCGATCGAGTATCCAACCGGTGAGGCTCAATCGTGTGCGGCCCGCCAGCAATACCTCGTGTTCCAATTGGTCGCTGCGAAAGCATACCAACGTACCTGCTGTGGGCAGAATATCAAGCGGACCATCTTCAAGGTACAGCCGGAGTTGACCGCCATCTTCGGGCACCCAATTCTTATTGAGATAGCAGATCACGGACAGAATGCGGTGGTCATCTTTCTTAAACTGATCAATGTGGCGCTTGTAAAATGCTCCGGGCGGATAAACAGTCATGTGAATTTCAAAGTCTTTCAGACTCAAAAACAGACTTCGATTCAAAAAGACGGTCAGTTGCTGGAGTCGTTCGAGGTACAGGACCAATTCGGGCAAAGCCGTTTTTTTGTCGATCCAATGTATATAGTCTCCCCTTACAGCTTCGTTTATCTGCTTTTGTTGATCCTTTCCGATACCGGCCTTCCTGAAGGAGGCGGCATGATTTGTGAACGAATCGAGCTGAACGATGTCGGCCACCTCCGCCGGCGTCAGAAAGCCATGAACGATCGCAAATCCGCGCTCTGCGAGGCCATCTGCGATGGGTTCAAAGTCAGGTTCCATGTAACAAATTTAGAAATAGAATGTCTATACTTACCACGACGACTGCCACAAGATGATGAACAGAATCAAATCCTTCCGTAGTACCCTCTTGTTGATTGGCATCGTGTGCGTAATTCTAACGGCCTGCGAAAAGCCCCATGAACGCATTGTGCTACGCGACATCCGCGACGTCGTGGTTGATGCCAGCACTGAACCCCTGCTCAAGGCAAATGCGATCTTCTTCAATCCTAATGATATGCATGGCCGGCTAAGGAAAATAGACGTGGTCATCTATGTGGACGGCAAACGCGCGGCGCATGTAGATCAACGGTTGCGAACGGTGATCCCCGCGAATGGTGAATTCAAAGTCCCTTTGGAAGTAAAGCTCTCTATTAAAGAGTTGGGATTTATGGACACGTTGCTGGGCGTGTTGGGAGGGAAGAAGTTTGAAGTCCGCTACGAGGGGAAGTTGAAAATGACCTACAAGGGTATTCCCTTCAGCGTTCCGGTCAACTACAAAGATGAGGTGCGCGTCCGCTTTTAAAAGGGCTTTGGTGGCATCGTGTGATATAGGACGACGTTCCGGATTGCCACGATGAAATCCAACACACGCGGAGTCTAAGGAGCATTTGCTGGATTTCTCTTGGCGATCCGGAACGTCGTCCTATTGGTCACCATACCCCGTTCTTGACAAGTCGGATTAGATTGTTCGTCTATTGCGATGCATTCTTGAATTCCACAACGCCTGTTTACGGATCGCATCATGAACACTGATGTTCACTTCATATCCAATTAGCAAAACCACGGTAATTAATTGAATAAGAATCATCAGGGCGATCAGTGCTCCGATAGATCCATAGACCTTGTTATAGGTGCCAAAATTTGTTATGTAAAACGAGAAACCGTACGATACCGCCAGGCACAGGAGCGTGGCCACGATCGAGCCGATAGAGAAGAATCGCCAATTGTAATGAATGGCCGGTCCGAAATAGTACACACAAGAGATGGCGAGAAAGAAGGCAACGAAGAGGGCAAGGAAACGACAAGCAAACAACAGGTAAATAGTGAAGCTGTCGATGTCCAGCCAGCTGAATTCGGGAAGGTTGTTAAGCACGTATTCAAGCATCAATTGGCCTACAATAAGGAGCACTACTGACAGAAACAGGGCAATCGCCATGGTGAAAGTGAGACCTGCCCCAATGAGCCGTGTTTTGATGGCCCCGCGATTGTCGGTCGTCCGGTAACAGGCATTGAAAGCACGCATCAAAGCCATCATGCCATTGGTAGATAAGAACATCGCAAAGATAGCTCCGAATGAAAGCAGTCCGCCTTGCTTGCGCTCCAGAATTTCCTCAATGATGGTCCGCATCGCGTCGTACATACTTGCCGGAATCTGATCCCCCAGAAACTGCATGATGGTTTCGGTATTCAACGACGGGAAGTATATGGTGATGTACGGGACCAGGGTGAACACGACGATGATCGTGGGGAAAATTGCCAGAATGAAGTTGAACGCTACACCATTGGCGCGATCGAGGATCTCATCCTCATCGAGGTTCTGCACAAAGATCTTCGCGATCCGATACAGCGACACATTCTCGTTATTGGAGAACCGGATGCGCTTCATCCAGGTGATCAGTCTGATGCCGGGATTAAATTGGAAGAGGAGCCTTTTGTGCTTGAACTTCATTTGAAAAAGCGCTCCAGTAAAGACACCATTACTCCCGGTGGCCGGCAAGGTTTGCCGCTCGCTTTGCTGACAAACGCCAACAGGGTTTCGCCGGTATGAAGCAACGAACCGGCTTCGTTATAGATTTCATACTCGAATCGTATTCTTACGCGAGGTGCTTCCCGCAACGTGGTGACAATGCGCAGGTTCTCGTCGTACAACGCCGGTGCCAGATAACGCGACTTATTTTCCAGCACGGGCATCATCACTCCCATGTCCTCGATCGAACGGTAGGTAAGGCCGAGCTGACGAAGACTTTCCACACGCGCCACTTCATAGTACATGGCGTAAGTGCCATAATACACGTATCCCATTTGATCTGTTTCTCCGTAACGAACGCGGACGCGTGTTTCTGACTGGTACATTGCTAGTTCCCGGACTGTCGTTTCAAAGCAGCTCCCTTGCGTTGTTCAATGGTCAACGCCCGTTGGTAGCGAATGGCATTGCTCATGTGCTCCTGATAACTATTTGTAAAATTATGACGGCCCGAGAAATCTTCTTTTGCACACATATAGTAATAGTCGCTCGGTGAATAATTCAATACCGCATCGATGGAACGGATCTCCGGAAGATTGATGGGGCCCGGAGGCAATCCTGGATATCTGTACGTGTTATAAGGCGAGTCTATTGCTTTGTGCTCATTCAGCACGCGCTTTAAGGAGAAATCGCCGACAGCAAACACCAACGTCGGATCAGCCTGCAGGGCAATTCCTTTTCTCAGTCGGTTGATGTATAGGCCGGCGATGATGGGAGCCTCTTCGGAGCGGATAGATTCTGCCTGCACAATGGAAGCAAGTACCGAAACCTCAATCGGTGTGAACCCACCGGCCTTGGCCTTGTTTCGGCGTTCCTCGGTCCAGAACTTCTTATACTCGCCGTGCATTTTCTCTACAAGAGCATCAGGCGTAACGTTGTAGTATACTTCGTAGGTGTTCGGGATGAACATAGCCATCACGTTGTTTTCGTTGAAGCCATCGGAATTGTTCATGGCGAATTTCACGACGGCAGCCTCAAACTCCGCAGGCTCCATACCCAGGGTTCGGGTAATTTTTTCCGACAGATCGCTGAGGATGCGAACGTTGTTGAAGGTAATTTGAACGGGCTCCTGTTTTCCGGAACGCAAGATGCGAACGACCTGCAGGTTTGTCATGCCGCTTTGAATCACGTATCGTCCAGCTTTTACCTGGTCATCATAGCTCATGAGTTTCGCCAGGAAACTGAAGGATATCAGGTCTTGCACATAATTGCCTTCGTGCAATTCCTTTTGCACGTCTTTAAACGACGCTCCTTCCTTCACAAAAAGGAGTCGGCTGTCTTTGCCCACCAGGAAATTCGGCGTGTACACAATCTGAAAGCCGTAAAAGGTGAGCGAAATCCCGAGAATGGACAGCAACAGGAACAATATCAGGCGCTTATAGGACGTCATAACAATAAGTAGAACGCTAAAATAGTCAAACCTGTTTAGTTTAGAAAAGTGTCCGGCGAGTAGTATTTCCGTCCGCGGGTCGCTATGATTACCTTTCCCTATGGCTGCAGAATATCTGAAGATTCATCCCTTAAACCCTGAGCCGCGCAAAATTTCGCACGTGGTGAAGATGTTGGCTGAAGGGGCGATCGTAGTTTATCCAACCGACACCATCTATGGTGTGGGTTGTGACCTCATGAACCGAAAGGCTGTGCAGCGACTATGTACTATTCTGGACATCAAACCTCAAAAACTCGACCTCTCTTTCATTTGTAACGACCTGAGTCACATTTCTGAATATGTCAGACGAATTGACACACCCGTTTTCAAATTGTTAAAGAAGTCGCTACCCGGGCCGTACACATTTATCCTCGAGTCATCGATGCGGGTCCCGAAGATCCTCGACATCAACAAGAAGACCGTGGGAATACGAATCCCCGATCACGAAATTCCACGGGCGATTGTTAGTCAGTTGGGCAATCCGTTAATTACCTCCTCCATTAAGAACGACGATGTAATCCTGGAATACACGACGAATCCCGAGGAGATGTACGATGATTTTAAGAACAAGGTTGACATCGTAATTGATGGCGGCGCGGGGGGGAATGTTCCTTCGAGCGTAATAGACTGCACGGGTGCTGATATCGTGGTCGTGCGACGTGGCCTTGGCGATGTTTCTCAATTTGAATGACCCATGTCAACCGTCCTGGTCGAAACCCAATACCTGCCCTCCATCGCTCTGTTTGCATGCTTGTCCGGTGCCAAAACCGTATTGATCGAAAGGCACGAGAATTATGTTAAGCAGTCCTATCGCAATCGTTGTCAGCTGGTAGATGCCACGGGTCGAAGAGATCTGATCATTCCGGTCATTCATACTTCGGGCAAAACACCCATCACGGCCGTACGGATTGATCACCGTCAAAAGTGGGTGAATAATCACTGGCGCTTCATGCAGTCCGCTTATGGAAAAGCGCCCTTTTTCGAATATTATGCCGACGACGTCCACGATATACTTTACTCGAAAACACCGCTGTTGTATGATTTGAACTTGCGTTTGCTGTCAATGTGTCTTAAAGTCTTGCGATTCGACATACTAGTTGCCGAGACGACATCATACCAGAAAATAGTAGAAAATGGTGTTCTGGACCTGCGAAATGCGATTACTGTCAAGAATCCCGCCTCAATGAACGGAATTTTTACACCTGTACCATATGTCCAAGTATTTGGCAGTTCGTTTGTAGAGAATGCAAGTATTATTGATCTGATTTTTTGCGTGGGGCCTGAGGCCGCCAGAGCTGTTAGAAATTCGCGGCCGGCGGAAATGAACAAATAATGCGCCAGACACGTTTTACTCCTGCTAAATGTTCAGATTTCAATAGTAGTTGAACGAGCAAAAAACTTTACATTTACATTAACCATCATTAAAACTTCTTATGGAAGCTAAATTTTCCAATCGGGTTAAGGAAGTTATCTCACTAAGTCGGGAAGAGGCGTTACGCCTAGGGCACGATTACATCGGTACGGAGCACCTGGTTTTGGGTATGGTCCGCGAAGGTGAAGGCGTGGCTGTTGGTGTATTGAAGAAACTTGGCGTGCCGCTGGATGAACTTCGGAATGAAATTGAAAAAATATCAAAAGGAACTGCTACACATCAAATAAAGAACCTGGCCAATATTCCGCTGACCAAGGCTTCGGAGAAGGTGCTGAAAATAACTTATCTCGAGGCCAAGATTTTCAAGGCTCAGCTCATTGGCACGGAGCACTTGTTGCTCTCTATTCTGCGCGACCAGGACAACCTTGGCACGCAGATTCTGAACAAGTTCGATGTGAACTACGAAACCGTCAAAGAGATGCTGGAGTATCAGAATGAAGGTCCTATGGCATCACAGGACACGGACGATCAGGACGACGACTCCTCGAAGATTTTTGGAGCCGGAGGTTCTGGTGGTGCGGGTAAAGAGAAAAAGGGAACCGAGAAGTCGCGCACACCTGTGCTGGACAACTTTGGACGCGACCTGACCCGCCTGGCCGAAGACAATAAACTCGATCCCATCGTGGGTCGTGAGAAGGAGATTGAGCGCGTGGCGCAAATCCTCTCTCGCAGAAAGAAAAACAACCCGATTCTTATCGGTGAGCCGGGCGTAGGAAAAACGGCGATTGCCGAAGGTCTTGCCCTGCGCATCATACAGAAGAAAGTTTCACGGGTATTGTTCGGTAAACGCGTAGTAACGCTCGACCTGGCGTCTCTGGTAGCTGGCACGAAGTATCGCGGCCAGTTTGAGGAACGCATGAAGGCGGTAATGAACGAGCTGGAGAAATCACAGGATGTGATTCTATTCATCGATGAGCTTCACACTATCGTTGGCGCGGGCGGTGCATCGGGATCGCTAGACGCATCCAACATGTTCAAGCCTGCCCTTGCCCGGGGAGAGATCCAATGCATTGGCGCCACTACCCTCGACGAGTATCGTCAGTACATCGAGAAAGATGGCGCGTTGGCGCGTCGTTTCCAGATGGTCATGGTTGATTCGACCACGCCTGAAGAAACGATTCAGATTCTCGACAACATCAAGGAAAAATATGAGGATCACCACCACGTGATCTATACGAAAGAGGCCATCGAGGCTTGCGTGAAGTTGTCAGACCGCTACATCAGCGACCGCTATCTTCCGGACAAGGCTATCGATGTGCTCGATGAAGCAGGTGCCCGCGTGCATATCAACAACATTCACGTTCCCGAAGACATTGTTAAGTTCGAGGAAGCGATCGAAGAAGTTAAAAGAGAGAAAAACCGCGTGGTGAAAAGCCAGAAGTATGAAGAGGCTGCCCAGTTGCGCGACCGTGAGAAGAAGCTTATCGAGCAACTCGAGATCGCGAAAGTAAAGTGGGAAGAGAAAACTCGCACGGAAAAATATACCGTGAACGAAGAGAACGTGGCCGATGTCGTGGGCATGATGACGGGTATTCCAACAAATCGCATTGCCCAAAAAGAGAGCAACAAGCTTCTCAACATGGCCGGAGAACTTAACGGTAGGGTTATCGGTCAGGAGGAAGCCATCAAGAAACTTACGAAAGCCATCCAACGCACACGCGTGGGCTTGAAGGATCCGAAGAAACCGATTGGCTCGTTCATCTTCCTCGGCCCAACGGGCGTGGGTAAGACTGAATTGGCGAAGGTATTGGCTACCTATCTGTTCGATAAGGATGATGCGCTGGTTCGCATAGACATGAGCGAATACATGGAGAAATTCTCTGTGTCACGGCTCGTGGGTGCGCCTCCGGGATATGTAGGATATGAAGAGGGCGGTCAGCTTACTGAAAAGGTAAGACGCAAACCCTACTCTGTGGTTTTGCTTGACGAAATAGAGAAGGCTCACCCGGATGTATTCAACATTTTGCTTCAGGTGCTTGACGATGGTATTCTGACCGATGGATTGGGTCGCCGCGTTGACTTCCGGAACACGATCATCATCATGACTTCGAACATTGGTGTGCGTGACCTGAAAGATTTCGGATCCGGTATCGGTTTCGCATCCGCCGCTAAACGCGAGTCTGATGAGGAACACATGAAGACGACGATCCAGAACGCATTGAAGCGGGCTTTTAGCCCTGAGTTCCTGAACAGATTGGACGATCTGATTGTGTTCAACTCGCTGCAGAGAGAACACATTCACAAGATCATCGACCTGACGCTGCGCAAGCTCTTCGATCGCATTATCCAAATTGGCTACAACGTTGAGCTGACGGATAAGGCAAAAGATTTCCTCGCAGAGAAAGGCTACGATCAGCAATTTGGCGCACGTCCGCTTAATCGCGCGATCCAAAAATATCTGGAAGACCCCGTCGCCGAAGAAATCCTGAAGGGCGAAGTTGAAGAAGGCGGTACTATCGTCGCAGAATATGACGGTAAGGGTGACGTACTTACGCTGAAAGTGAAAAAGGCAAAGGCGTCTTCAAAAGAGAAAAAGGATTAGAAGATAATTAGTTTAGTTCTGTTTGGAACCCCCGTCGAAAGATGGGGGTTTTCTTTTTCAAATGACCTGAGTGCGTCGCAGCAAAAATAACCGCGCTGTCCCGGCCTTTGGTGATTCTTGATTCGATTTTCTGCGATGCCGTGCTAGTAGCTCCCAAAGTACTTCCTGGCAAACCACTCGAGACTGATCAATGTCAACAGCAGGAAGAATACCCACTTCAGGTTAACGAGAGCGCTATACGACTCTTCTGTATGGATGACGCTTTTCGCCTTCTTTGCCTGTAACGCCGTTTTCAAATCGTCGGCTTTCGATAGTGTATAAAATTGGCCGCCTGTGTTGGACGACATCTTTTTCAGCAGATCAAAATCGGCAGTAAGATTCTGCAGTTCTGCCTGTCGTGCGATCACGGCAAACTCACCCCCTACACGCTCTTCTTTATTGTTGAGTTTCGTCGACGCAACGTACTTGTACACACCTTCCCCGAGGCCACCGATCTGATAGCGGGTATTCCCCGCACTGGTGGTGTAGTTATAGCGTGTCTTTTGTCCTGTGTCACTGGTCAACTCTATATTGATGGCATTTCCATAGATGGGCTCAAAGATATCATTGTATACCTGGCTTTCGAACACAACGGGTTCGCTATCTGAGAACTCCTGTTTGATAGGGTAGCTTCTGAACTTT
>DATHKA010000502.1:0-10431 GCA_035489615.1 Chryseolinea sp. | reverse complement strand
CTCCAACGGGTTCTATCCGATTGCGACACCTGGCGTAACAAAATACCTGATGTGATCATTGATTCGCGCCAGGTCTCAAGGCACCTGGCGCTTTTTTTTCTATCCTCATACGCCAATTAGCGCTGGTCACGCGGTTGATTGTTGCCCAAGTTTTTGGAACTTGCCGCCTCAAAAATAATACGCAAGCCTTTTGAAGATTGTCAAGGAAGTCCTGCTGAAATTCTATGCCTTATGGGTGTTTCTGGTTTTTACCGTCTTCATGGTCGTGTTGTTACCCGGCATCGTACTGCCGTTTCTGCTCGGACAACGGTTTGGCTGGCTCGGCTATAAGTTCTTAATGATCTGGTCGTGGATTTTCAGCAAACTGACATTCATTCGTTACACGTTTTATGGTCGCGAGAATTTTAGGCCGGGCCAATCCTATATATACGTGAGCAATCACACATCATTCCTGGACATTCCGGGCCTTACCATTTTGTTAGGCGATTACCGTCCCCTGGCCAAAAAGGAGTTGTTGCGCATACCAATTTTCGGATGGATCGCAAGATCCGCCGCTGTGATTGTTGATCGATCGAGCGGCGAAAGTAGAAAGCGAAGTATGGACAAGCTCAAACGGATGCTGCTGGATGGGTTATCGATACTGATTTTTGTGGAGGGAACGCAGAACCGTACCAAAGAACCATTGCAACCATTTAAGGATGGCGCTTTTCGCATTGCCCTCGACACGCAACAGCCGATTTTACCTATGGTTGTCGTTGGAGCGGGTCCGCTGATGCCCCCGGGGACGATACGAATGCATCCGGGACACGTGAAGCTCATCGTAGCGCCGGAAATACCAACGGCCGGGCTAGGCACGGCAGACATGGCCCGTTTGAAGCAGCAGACTTACGAAGTAATGCAGAAGATGATCATCGAAAATAGTTACGGGTGGGAGCAGCATAGCGATCGATCGAACGGCATAAAAAATCCACCCATTTAGCAGATGGGTGGATTTTTTTATCTCAAAATCAAAATTTCGAAAGCTCCTCAGGCTCAGTCCCCCGCTCCGTCAATTTTAGCGAAGTTCTCAACGATGAAGTCTGCAACGTCATATCCCAGTTCCACACCCACCTCACAGTCCTTGCGATAGTGTATGCCCCCATACATGCGCGACAAAGACGCTTCTGTTGCCTGTTCTTTAAAGTAGGCTTCAGATTCAGGGAACAGGTAGGAAAGAACCCCAGCGGCAGAAGCCGAGAATGTAGAGTGGCCCGACACAAAAGCAGGGAAGTTGGGCACACCGGTTCCTGTTTTGATCGACGGATCGAGCTGGCAAGGACGCGCGTTGAAATAGAAGTACTTGGTATCCCAGCAGGCAATGGCTGCATTCTGTTGCCCCATGTTCAAAATGGCAAACGCACGGGCAGCACGAACTTCACTAAAATTTGCGTCGCGCACATACTCTGCGGCTATGTCATTCCAGTGGCCTGAAGGAGTATACGTACCTGCACCATCGGCCCATTTATGAACAATGGCCAGCCTCTCACGAGTAAGGTTGTCGGCGTACCATTTTACTTCTTCAACTTCAGCATCCATTTCAGACGACCCACGGATCGGAGGGGCCGCTGGTCTTATGGCGACTATTTGATCCGTTGTCATTTGCCATGGCATAACTTTTCCATAAACAGGCAACATCGGAGGACGGGGTGGTGTTTCCAGGCTAACCCAGGCTTCATCGCCACGGCTCTCGGCGTTTTGTTTGAGTCCGTCCCACAAGGCTTTATTTCCTCCGGCGGCACCCATTCCATCGGCACGACCGCGGGCAACGAACAGGTTGGCCACCGCCTTACCCAAGGCAAGTCCGGCTGCGATATCAGAACTTACAGCCTTTCCAGACCACAGTGCTGCGTTGCGTTGTTCAGCCGCCTTCAACGTAATATCTTCGACAGCAGCAGGAAAGAGGAATTTCAAAACCTCCGCAGACACACCCGACATCACCGCGTCTTCGGAAGGATAGGCAGGCAGGTCGGTCTTCGGAACAAGCGCCTCAACTCCTGCATCATTGGCGTAGGGCGTTGCGCGCTTGTAGAGATACTTAAAGTACCAGGCAGCCTTCAGCGCATCATACATTGAAGCACTCACATAGGCATAGGCCCGGGCCGAATAGGGCGGATTGGCAAACGGAAATGCAGGATCGCCGAAAGGATTCTCTGCATCAGGTACAGGATACGTGCCGTCTGCCTTCGGTGCCGGCGGCAAATTGTACCGGGAAACGAGGTCGCGGAAAAATTGATTCCATCGGAGAACACCGCCTCCGCTCCAATACTCAACGGCATCTCTTTGCGCCTTGGTGAGTTTGCTTTGTGCGTCCTTCACCGCTGCGAGTTCGGCCGTGTAAGCATCGCTCCCTACGGCGGCCGGCGGCGGCACAGGTACCTGATCTGGTGATGTCATAAAAGCCATCTTCCAGGTCCCGGCATCAGCATCAACACTCGCAGGTGTCAGCGGTGTGAGTTGCTCGGTTACTTCAATCTTATCACAGCTCGTGGCGGCAGCGCAAAACATCGCTGTGAGTAGTGTGTATACGTAAAAGTTCTTTTTCATAGACCTGTTATTCAGCTTTTCCAAAATTGAATGTGTAAAGGAGGCCGGCCAGATAGGTGGTGGCCTGACCTACGTTCCGACCGTTCACGGTGTAATGCACGGATCCGCGAACCGCGAGGTTCTTCGGTTTCGGCAAGTAATACATCGCGAGAAGTCCCACGCGTTGAGCGTTCATCTTATTCGAAACGAAAGGCATATCCTGCCTGCGGATGTCCGCGCCACCGAGCGTATTTTGCTGGATGTAATTCAATTCAACCTGCAAGGCGTCCTTCTGGTAACCGGCACTAACAAATAGGTCAAACATGTCGGGCATATCCACTTCGCTGCTGTTATAAAAGTTTTGACCGTCGTAGTAGGCGGGACGATCAAGCTCCGTATTGCTACGAAAAGTATATCCGGCAGAACCATTCACGAACCATCCCTGATTCAAGCGCAGCATCGCGTTTACGCGGGGCGTGAGATTGGTTGTGTGTGTTCCAAGGGCGAGCGGCATAAAATCCGGCGTGTAGTCTGTGAGTGGTGTTGAGAAATTCAGAACACCAAATGCGCGAAACACCAGTTTTTCAGATTCCAGCCGGAGAAAGTTGTATTTCACGCCGATCGTCAGGTCTTGCACGCCTTCCATGCTATGCAGCGTTCCCTGACTGGACTCCGTCTTAATGTAGGGAACCATCGCTATTACGTTCAGCTTTCCGGTTATGCCGTAAACGCCATAGTACATGAGGCTTTGTGTGGTAATACTGCCAATGTTACCGTTTTCTCTTTTCAATTCACCCTCCCAGTAGTCGGTCCATTTATCGTTCGTATACATGAACCCTGTGCAAAACAAATTCTTGCCCATCATCAATCCGTCGGTCAACGTCTGAGCCGAGGTGTTCATACTGGTCAATAGCATCAGCAACACCAAACTCACCAGACCATTGCGCAGGGGCTTCTCAATAGAAAGTAAAAGTCTCATCATTCTTTATTTAATAAGTTGTTTAGGAATCAGTTCTCTACACGTGGCAAGTCATGGGCATAAACACACGCCTTCCAGGTTGGAACAGCCTTGCTCGCGTCAAAGCAAAAGGAAATGAAGAATGAGATTATCCCCGGGGCGGCGGACTGGCGTGCGTCGCCGGAATGCTACTATAGTAAAAAGCAGCAGAAGCATAGCTAACGTCGTGGTTCCACCCTGTGGAGGCGGATTGCAGATGAATTGCCGTCGGCAAAAAGTCCTTAATGAAATTGAAGTTTTTCAGGCTTTGCTTCGCATCGCCCGGTTTGTCAGTGTAGGTCTTGACGTAATCAGAAAGCGCTTCTGCGATTCGTTTGCCATCGTGGTCTTTGATGCACACTATATATAATGTATCCTTCGACAGTCGTTGCTTCACCAGACGATAGAATTCACCATCATGCTCCACCTTGCCGTCGACCCGGTCATACGATTCACTATCCTGGTGGTAGGGTAACGCCATAGGAAACTTCAACGTCACCGTTTCATTCATGTCATACTGCTCTCGGTCAAGACGGCTTTCCAGGGCAAGGCCTCTCTCGTACTTTATACCCACCAGAATGGCATAAAACCCCAGCGCGTTAAACAACACGAGGCACGCAAAGAATATCGCTGTGACTTTCTTCAAGGGGAGAGTTTGGGCATAGTTACGAAAATGCCGGCGATAATTCAAGAATTTAGCCCGTTGCATCGTTTTCGCTCATTCGGACCATCTGGGGAAAGTTGCCTTGTATTCGCCCTGACAGGCCCGCGACAAGGCTACATCGGCACATGCACGACCTTCTTCGTCTCGAAGAATGGCTCCTGAAAGAAATCTGGAATAGAGAACACTTGTGCAGGTCGTTTCAACTCCGTCAGCTCTTCTTCAAGATCACCCCCTTTGAGGTACAGAATACCGTTCTGTAGCGCATGCGACGATGAGGTCTTTAACTTGCCCTTTACCCAACCATAGAATTCCTTCAAACGGGTTACGGCGCGGCTCACAACAAAGTCGTATTCGGACTGTAGTTCTTCAGCCCGAACTTGCTGTGCACGCACATTTTTCAACCCCAGCCCGGTCGAGACCTCCTTCACCACGGTGATTTTCTTGCCTATGGAATCCACCAGGTGAAAATTCGTATCCGGGAAAAGAACCGCGAGTGGAATGCCGGGAAAGCCTCCGCCGGTTCCTACGTCGAGTACGTGAGCGCCAGGTTTGAATTCCATGACACGTGCAATGGCCAATGAATGCAAGACGTGATTCACATAAAGATTACCGACGTCTTTGCGCGAAATAACATTGATGCGATCGTTCCAGGTTTCGTACAGCCCGCGAAGCTTTTCAAACTGAGCCCGCTGCGTCGAAGTGAGGTCTGGAAAGTACTGGAAAATGATATCGACGCTGTCCAAAGAATGAGTATTTGGTATTAAGTCCATGGTCACGAGTTGTTATTAGCAATAGTACTCAAGGTGAACCTGGACTGCGCTTTACTACTTCAATACTAACAACAATCAAGTACTTAGGACGAAGGACTCACGACTCTTCCTATATATGGTCGCGTTTGTTTTTTACCATTTCAAACATCAGTTCGCGGGCACGATGCAACTGAGCCTTTACTGTTCCGAGAGGTGCGTCGAGTTCGACGGCGATCTCCTCATAGGAAAGCTCATGAAAATATCGCAGCCGTACGAGCTTCTGATACTTGGGAGGCAGCTTGTCGACAAAGATCTGGATCAACTCCGCCTTCTGCATACGAATGGCTTCCTCCTGCGGATCGAGGTTTTCATCTTCTACATCGATGGACACGGACTGCCCGTCGTCATCTGTAAAAGTATTCTCTATGCTTAATGTATTGAGCTTTTTCTTGCGAATGAAATCGATGGTGTTGTTGGTTGCGATACGGAATAGCCAGGTGCTGAAAGTGAAATCCTTCTTGAACCGGTGCAGGCTGCGGAAGGATTTTGCGAAAGATTCGATGGTAAGGTCTTCAGCATCGTCTACGTTCCGTACCATCTTGAGGATCATGTGGTAGACGGGCCGTTTGTAGCGCTGCAACAGTCGCGCATAGGCCTTGTCGTCGCCACCTACCGCCAAATCAATGAGTTTGAAGTCCTCCAGCGCCTTAGAAGAAAAGCGGCTTTCTAATTCTTCCATTGTATTCTTTTTGTTGCTAGCGCCCGAAGGCCCGCGACAAGATAGTAAAAGGCATAAATAAAATCTAAAAGGGGCAGGAGCCACAGCTCAAACTTACCGGACAAGCGCTGGCACGCCTTTGAACAGGTAAACATCCACCCGATAATGCGAAATACGAGCAGCCCCGCAATCAGTGCCCAGTTGTCGTGAAGCGGCAGCAGCAATACGCCAAGAATCCAACTCAGGATCCAGGTCGCGTGGAAGGCACCGAGCACAATTTTGTGTCCCGTCTTATAACGCTTTCCCACAGAGAGGTGACGAATCTTCTGTCTATTGTATTCGCGCCAGGTAAGCTTGGGCACGGACGTCATTTGTGCTCCGGCTTCCAGGCAAACGGCGGTGTCTTTGTTAGTGGCATTTTGATTGACATACAGGTCATCATCGCCACCGGTGATCTTCAATATGTTGTTGAATCCTTTGCCTTCGAGAAACTTCGACCGACGATAGGCAAGGTTCCGGCCGACACCCATATACGGCATCTTCAACAGGGCAAACGACAAGTATTGAATGGCCGTCACAAGCGCTTCAAACCGAACAATCTTGTTCAGCAACCCCGGCAATTTCTGATAGGGTGAATAGCCGAGCACAAAGTTGGTCTGGTCATTGAACGCCGCGCTCATGGAGCTGATCCACGATTTGCTGGTAGGTACACAGTCGGCATCGGTCAACAATATCCATTCGTAACGTGCGGCCTTTATCCCCAGCGTTAGCGCATACTTCTTGTTGTCCACGTGGGGCGGTGTTCGGTTAACGTGCACCATCCGCAGGCGATGATCACGGGATGCTTCGGCCAGCAGCATGTCGAAAGTGGCATCGTTCGATCGGTCATTTACGATGATCACCTCAAACAGGGAATGATCCTGTTCCAGCAACGCCGGAATCAGCACCTTCAGATTCTGTTCTTCGTCGTGTGCGCATACGATGACCGACACCGGAAGCAACTGTGGCTCCGTTGTGTTATCCTTTCGGGAAAGGCCGATTACGAAAATTAACTGATAAACGATCTGAACACCAATCGTTACAAAGAACAGTACAAGTAAAAAATCCAATAGGGTCGGCATGAAGAGAGCTCAAAAAAATAAATTCGTGGCAACTATAAAAGTAGAATACTTTTCAAACAACGCTATCACTGTCAATCAAAAAGCAAATTCCTGGCGGGGATAAAAAAACAGTTTCGCTCCCCTCTCTTATCGAGCCCATAATTATCAAAGATGAACATCTTTCACGTTCGAATCATCAGATAATAGACCGTTTGCTGTTTTTTTCGATGAGCATAGGCTGACCTCCATTTCGAAAAAACACAATCCAGGTAAATTGAGAAATCTATACCCGAGTTAACATTTCATAATCCTGTTCGTCGACCAGGAAGATTTTTGTATTCTGACACAAGCTGATTAACTTCATGTGCGCCGTGCGTTCTGTGCGGACGAAAACTGTTTACGGAAGCATCCATCCGTTCAAAGTCAAAATTATCCGTTGAATTGCTTTCAATTGTGCACGCACACACCTAATTTGTGTGCGAAAACATCATTTTATGGAGGTCGGCAAGAACATCCGCATTAAAGACATCGCTAAACTGGCTGGCGTATCCGTGGGTACGGTAGACCGCGTGTTACACAATCGCGGCAAGGTCTCCGAATACGCCCTGAAGAAGGTGACGGATGTGATGAATCAGATCGACTACAAACCGAACCTCATCGCCCGGACGCTTGGCTCCAACAAAAACTATCGCATTGCCGCCCTCATCCCCGACCCAACGCTGGATCCTTACTGGGCTCAGTCCAACCTCGGGATCATACAGGCCGAAACAGAATGGGCGCAGTACGGAGTAACCGTCGACACGAGGCCGTTCGATCTATATAATAAGGACTCGTTCCTCCGCCTTTCGCGGGAAGTGGCCGACGACCGACCCGATGGCATCGTTATCGCGCCAATCTTCTATCACGAATCACTGCCTGCCTTTGAGTTATTTCAGGAGCACCAGATACCCTATGTGCTGTTCAATACGAACATCCATGAAGCCAAGCCGCTGGCATTTATCGGACAGGACTTATATCAGAGTGGCCGGTTGGGAGCGCAACTCATGAACTTTGGCCAGGCCGAAAAGGGAACGTTTGCCGTTCTCCACATCGACGAAGATGTTCAGGACTCTGTTCACTTGTTGGAGAAAGAGCAGGGTTTCAAGGACTATTTCGTTGAGAAGTCAGGTGACAAGTTCAAGATCGTAGAGTTTAGCATGAACCCGCAAAAACCCACTTTCCAGGCTGAAATCGAGGACTTGATGGCCATGGATTCCCTGAGGGGTATCTTCGTTAGCACCTCCCGCGGCACGGCGGTGGCCGCATCGTACCTCGACAAGCACGGGAAGAGCGACATCCGCATGATCGGTTATGACATGCTGATCGACAATCTCAAGTACCTAAAGGCTGGCGTGATAGATTTCCTCATTAACCAAAACCCGAAACGCCAGGCATTGTTAGGTGTAAGCCATTTGGTGAATCACCTCATGTTCAAAAAATCGACTCCCGGAACCGAACTGTTCCCCCTCGAAATTATCACGCAGCAAAACGTGGAATCCTATTTGGGTTCTGGAATCCACTAGGAAAGGTGGAATTTCGGGCCCAAGAACTATACCTACCGGCACTAACAACTAAATCTAAGGGCGAAGGACTAAGGACTTAATACTATTTTTGCCCTATGACCTTTGAACTCAGCCACACCGACCACGGTTCGTCCGCAAGGGCGGGAACATTGAACACGGCGCACGGCGTAATTCATACGCCGATCTTTATGCCAGTGGGCACTGCCGGTTCTGTGAAGGCGGTTCATCAACGCGAACTCGAACAGGATATCAACGCCGAGATTATTCTGGGTAACACCTACCACTTGTATTTGCGCCCCGGACTGGACTTGATTGAACGAGCGGGTGGCCTGCATCGCTTTAATGGCTGGTCACGGGCCATGTTAACCGATAGCGGAGGCTATCAGGTTTATTCGCTCGGCGCCAACCGGAAGATTGTGGAAGAAGGCGTTACCTTCAAATCGCACATCGATGGTTCAAAGCACGTGTTCACGCCCGAAAATGTCATGGACATTCAGCGCGTGATCGGTGCCGATATCATCATGGCGTTCGATGAGTGCACACCTTACCCCTGCGAGTACGGCTATGCGCAACGGTCGATGGGGATGACGCACAGATGGCTGAAGCGATGTATCGAGCGGCTCACGCAAGTGGAACCCAAATACAGTTATGAGCAGGTGTTGTTTCCGATCGTACAGGGGAGCGTTTATAAAGATCTGAGGGAACAATCGGCTACGTTCATTGCAGAACAGAATCAGGTTGGCAATGCCATAGGCGGATTATCTGTCGGCGAGCCACACGAAGATATGTACGCGATGACCAGCCTCGTTTGTAGCATATTGCCGGCCTCGAAGCCACGCTACCTGATGGGCGTCGGAACGCCTGAGAACATTCTGGAATGCATCGCCCTGGGAATAGATATGTTTGACTGCGTGATGCCTACCCGTAATGCCCGCAACGGTATGCTGTTTACAGCGGAAGGAATTATCAACATCCGCAATGAAAAATGGAAGGACGATCTGTCGCCGATCGACGCCCAACTGGGCGGCTATGCTAGTGGAAGTCATTCCAAAGCTTATCTTCGGCACCTGATCATCAATAAAGAAATTTTGGGCGCGCAAATTGCAACGCTGCACAATCTGACCTTTTACCTCTGGCTGGTACGGGAGGCTCGAAAACAAATCATCGGCGGAACGTTTGCCAGCTGGAAGAACCGTATGGTGGAAAAGGTCAGCAGGAGATTATAGCATGAAGCTGCTGGATAAATACATTCTGAAACGGTTTCTCACCACGTTCTTTTTCGTCGTGTTGATTTTGCTCGCTGTGGTAACGGTGATCGATCTCACGGAAAAAATGGATAAGTACGCCCGGTTCGGATTGACCAAATGGCAGATTGCGGCCTACTACCTGGACTTTATCCCCTGGATTGGAAGCCTCCTCGCTCCCATTACGATCTTCATCGCCACCGTATACGTGTGTTCGCGTATGGCCGCACACACTGAAATCATTGCCATTCTTAGCAGCGGCGTAAGCTTTCACCGCATTCTTTTTCCCTATTTTCTGGGAGCGACGCTGGTTGGCGGTTTGAATTTTTACCTCAACGGTTGGGTTATCCCCGACTCGAATAAGGCACGCCTGGAATTTGAAGTACAATACCTCAAGAGCAAGTTCTACTACGATCAAAGGAATATTCACATACAGGTGGCCCCCGACGTGTACCTGTACATGCAGAGTTATAACAACAGCAACCGGACGGGCTATCGCTTCACGCTGGAGAAATTCGATGAAAACAGGATGATTGAGAAACTTACGGCCGACCGTGTGGAATGGGATTCGGTGAAAATGAAATGGACCCTGCGCGGATGGGAGATAAAAAGGGTTGAAGCGGTGTTTGCCAGCATTGCCCACGATAGCGTCGGAAACAGTGCCCGGCCGATAACCATCGATAGTATTCGTCGCGGTGAATCGCTCGATACCGCACTGGTGATCCGGCCGAAGGAATTTGAGAGTGATTATCGCAAGTATGAAAGTCTTACGATGAATGAACTCGATACGTATATCAACACGCTTCGCGCGCGGGGCTCTACGGGCATTGAGTCG
>DATHKA010000501.1:0-5369 GCA_035489615.1 Chryseolinea sp. | reverse complement strand
CAGAAGACTATCATCAAAACTATTATAACCTGAACGGAAGCGCTCCCTACTGTTCGTTTGTGATCCGACCAAAGCTGGAGAAGTTCAAAAAAGTATTCAGCGATAAGCTCAAAAATTGAAATAATTTTTCTTGTGAGTGTGAAACTTTGGAACAATGATTGCGTTATAATTCTGTGAGTAGAGTAATTCTTCTCATAGGTTTAGGTTTAGGTAAACAAAAAGGCCCAGAGACGCTGGGCCTTTTTGCATTTAGTACGTTTTCGGACGAGGACGGGCAGATTTTCACCCTTCTTTTTTGACCACTCCCGTAAAACTCTGAGATCAGGCTGATCTGCCCCCATCGTTCTTTTCAGTCTTGTTCTCGCGCTCAAGTTTGTGCAACTGCTGATTCAGCAAGTCGATTCGCACAAGCAGATTTAATACTAACGCGTCCTTAACTTTTTCTGAAGGATTAGACTTCATTTGTTCATTTAACACATTATACATCGCTTCCAGCTGATGGAAATCATGGGTGAATCCATTAAGGCCGTCAGCGCGTTTGAAGTTGGAAATTAGCTTCACCTTTTCGGAGATCTGTTCGGTATAGAATTGTTCCACATCACGGAATTCATCGAGTGTCACCGCCGATGCGAGTTGTTCTTTTGCATGTCCCTGCCGCGTCAATGTCATTGACACCAGGAAATAACCGGTCGTCACCATGAATAATATCGCCGCCGCGCGCCATATCGCGACAGAATTCCACAGTGACGGAGTTTGAAACGCTAAGTTTGCCCTGATGTTAGTCCAGGCATCCCGGGGAAGTTCACGATCGTCGAATGAACGTCTGTTCTTCCTGATGAAATCTTCCAACTCGTCTTTCATATACTCTTACTTATTTTTCAATTCATTCTAACGGCTTACAGACTCGGCATCCAGCAAATCACGGAGTTTTGCCTTGGCGCGGTTCAGCTGTGACTTTGACGTGGACTCCGTAAACCCCATAATCTCGGCAATCTCCTGATGATCATAGCCCTCGATGAGATAGAGCGAGAGTACATTCCGGTATCCATCGGGCAACTGGGCTATGCTCTGCTTGACCCGTTCAACCGTAAGCTCCCCGCGATAGGTGACGTCTGTGTCAGGTTCAGCGATATCCCAATCCTCATTTTCCGGGATGGGCTCGAATTTGCGGCGATTTACGGCATTGAGGGCCTTGTTGACCACGATTCGCTTCAGCCATGAGCCAAACGTGGCATCTCCGCGATAGCTGTCCAGGTTTCGGAACGCGCTCACAAAGGCCTCCTGGAGCACGTCCTGGGCCTCCTCTTCGTCCCGGACGATCCTGTAGCCCACATTATACATAGCTCGCGCATACAGCTTATACAAGCTGTGGTGGGCGGCCTGGTCGCCAGTCCTGCACCGTTCGATCAGGGCTTCGTGTATGTTGTGTATTTCGTCCAAGGCGCGGATAAAGACAGGACAACCCCTGGAGGGTTGCACGAATAGCTAAAATAGCTCAATGTTTCAGGCTGAACGCCTGTACGGTGTCGTTATTTCGGACTGCCAGGTAATACCTCTTGCCGCCCACGACTATCTCCCTGATTTTGCGCGTTTGCCCGCGAATCGAAAGACCCGAAGAACCGGATGGTAACGGCATGAAAGTGTTGCCTTCTCCTCCGGCCATCGCCAAACCATAGCTGGCATCATACCTTCCCAGCTGTATGTTGTTGAGATAAAAGTTTCCGGCCGAAATAATGTCTGGCCGGTTGTCGCGATTAAAATCGGCAACAACGAAGGCATTGGTGGTAGAGAACTGTGCCTGCAAAGATAAGGGCCTCATCAAAAACGTTCCGTTGCCGAGATTCTCCACGAACGACGATGCGAACGTATAAGCCGTGTACTGTTCCGATTTATCAAGATCATGCTTGCTGAAAAGGTCGGTCAATGATGCCTGTGCAAAGGACGTGTATGAGAGAAACCGCTTCTTCAGCGAAGGCATTTGTTTCATGATTTCGTCGCGTGTGTGCATCGGGTACTCCTTGCCATGAAGGTAGTGCGTTACAATTTGGTCGATACTATCGTTTTTGTCGAAGTCGGCCACGTACATGCGAACCGGCTCCTCTATGGAAGCATGCAGCTTCGAGTTCAGGCCCATATTGCCCAGCATGAAGTCGAGGTCGCCGTCATTGTCGGCATCAAAGGGACAAACCACGTTCCACCAGCCGTTGGATTGCTCCAGGCCGGAACCTTCCAGCCCCATCGGTTTGAGCTTCCCATGATCATTGTAAAGGATGATCAGGGGACTCCATTCCGCCGCCACAACGAGGTCGTCATCCTTGTCGCCATCCACGTCGCACCAAACGCCGTGCTTGACGAAGGCCATCTTGCGAAGGGCCGGCGCATCAGCATCCGTTACATCGCTGAAGTTGCCTTTGCCATCGTTATTCAGCAAATAGCTGTCGGGGCGCTTGCCATAATTGAATGGAATGGAACGCGCACCTACGAATAGGTCGACGTCCCCATCCCGATCGTAATCACCGGCCGCCACCGTTGACCCATTCATAAAGATGTCCTTAAACTGGTCCGATCGGGTGAAGTTCCCTTTTCCGTCGTTCACATACAGCCGTGGATTGCGGTAGGGCGACTTTCCGGAAAATTCGTTTCCCCCGCTCACGACAAACAGGTCTGCGTCATGGTCCTTATCAGCATCAAAGAATATCGCGTCAACATCCTCATAGGTACTGTCGCGGCTGATATCTGGCTGAGAAAGCCGCACAAACTTGCCATTGGGCTGTTGCGCAAACAGCGAGGCCTCCTGCCACTTGCCACCCCCCAGGAACAAATCATCCAGCCCGTCGAGGTTAACGTCCCCCACGGCGGCGGCCGGACCTTCGCTCGACAACATGTGCGGCAGGAGCTGCTCGCGCGTAAACTCCACAAAATTG
Source organism: Chryseolinea sp. (assembly GCA_035489615.1). Taxonomy (GTDB): domain Bacteria; phylum Bacteroidota; class Bacteroidia; order Cytophagales; family Cyclobacteriaceae; genus Chryseolinea. Next base: position 2,445 of record DATHKA010000501.1, on the reverse strand, counting down.
TTTTCGCGATGGCGATAAGGAATCAGTTCAGCTTCCATCGCGAAGATCCTTTTGCCGGTATGGTGAATCGAATAGTCATACCGTTGCCTGGCATCGCTCTCGTGGACCGTGAGGCGCTGGTCCGTCGGCACGCGCGTAAGGCGCTGGTATGCCCCGCCGCTCCAAACAATAACCACTGAATCGATGAACGCTGTTGGTGCGCCGAATGTCATCACATAATCGACGGCACTTTGAAAGCCTCTCGTAGGGAACAATTCCTGCATCTGTACAACGCCGCTATCGTACAGTAACACTTTGGTACCCACGCCGAACTTGTTGCCTTGCGCTCCATCAAGGGAAACCTGAAGGTAGCGGGCACCATCCTTCAGATCACTCTGAATGGCCTGGTTCTCGTAAATGAAAGCCTCATCATCTACGTTGTTGATGACCAGATCGAGGTCGCCGTCGTTATCCAGATCACCATAGGCCGATCCATTCGAATACGAAGGTGCATCCAGTCCCCACGATGTTGTCTGATTACTGAAAGTAAGATCATGGTTATTCTGGTACATGAAGTTCGAAATCTTGAGCTCGGGCATGCGATTGATATAATTCAGGTCGTTTTCCTTGATGCTCTCCTGAAGGCGATAGCGGATTGAATCCGCACCAATAAAGTTGATGTAGTCGAGGTCATTGGGTCGACGGCGAATACCGTTCGAAATAAAAATATCTTTGTATCCATCCAGGTCGAAGTCTGCCAACAGCGATGACCAGCTCCAGTCGGTGGCATAGACACCGGCCAGCAGGGCAATATCACTAAAGGTGCTGTCGCGATTATTCAATTGGAGGTTGTTACGCGCGAACTGGTGGTGATATCCGAAATTGGCCTTGTACGTATACACGTCGTATGCATCTTCCGCGGCAGACTTTTTGAGGATCTCAGGATCTTCCGGCAACATATCCATCGTTATCACGTCGGGAAAGGCGTCGTTGTTTATGTCGCCGCAGTCTACACCCATGGTGAAGCGGCTGGTATGTGGCATCTCCTGCTCGATAGATTCCACGAATGTCCCGTTACCCTGGTTGATGTACAGGTAGTCATTTTCGTGAAAGTCGTTACCTACGTAAATGTCGGGCCAGCCGTCGAGGTTAATGTCGCTGATTGAAAGTCCCAGTCCATAGCCGATCACGCTGCCGTATATTCCCGATTGAACGGTTACATCAACAAATCGTCCGTTATCGTTTCGCAACAGTTTGTCCCCGGCGAGCGGATGGATTGTCTTTCGCAAGGATGACCGGCCGAAAGTTCCCTGCTCGTGAAGTGAGTGGGTAAGCATGAACATGTCGAGGTCGCCATCAAGGTCATAGTCAAGAAAGGCGGCCTGTGTTGAGAATCCAATCAGGTCGAGGCCGTAATCAGCTGTTGCGTCCAGAAACTGCGGAACCCCCTGCGCGTCATTACCCTGATTGACGAACAGCTGGTTTCGTCCTTTGTAGATCAGGTAGTCGCCTACATAGCTGACGTAGATGTCCAGCCTGCCATCGGCGTTCACATCGGCGGTCGTCACGCCTGTGGCCCATCCGGAAAGCCCTTTCGTTCCTGACGCTTCCGTGATATCCCGAAAACGCATAGCCCCCTCGTTGAGACACAACTTGTTATCTGTCTGGTTGGCCGTAAAATATAAATCGGATAAGCCATCGCCGTTTAAGTCGGCTATGGCCACTCCGCCGCCGTTATAAAAATACATGTAGTTCAATATGTTGAAGTCAACGCTGGGTGTCAATTCATTCCTGAACGTCACGCCGGATTCGGAAGACAAGACCCTTCGGAACTGGTGGTCGGTCTTCTGGCAGGCCGTTGCCACGAGAATCAGGAACAACGCTGCAATACATCCTTGCGTGAGCTTCATTTCCGCGGTTTATAGAATACGATCGAGTTGTTATTTCGAACAAAGGCGAACATCTTACCTGACTTTGATTGCAGCGGTTTGATGTGTCGAATCTCGCCACGAACAACAATACCCGACTCGGTGCCCGACAACGGGACAAAGGTGTTGGCCCCCTCGTTTCGAAGTACGAGTCCTTTCATCGCATCGTACCGCCCGACTTCGGGCTTCACGGCGAACAGGTTCCCACCCATTACAATATCAAGGTCTTTATCTTTGTCTATGTCCGTCAAAGTCACCCCGTACACAGGCGAGAATTGTGCTTCGATCGGTAGCGCCCGCAGCGAAAGCCCCTTCGTTCCTTCGTTGATCAACAACGATGTGCGGCTCTCGGAGAAATTGAGGTGAGTGGCCTTGTCAATGAGTGAGGGATCAAACATCTGATCGATAGATTTGTTTGCGTAGTCCTTGTAGTACAGGAATTTCTTCTTTAATGAACTCATTTGTTTAACCATTTCCTGACGAAGCGCAAAGGGGTACAACTTTCCGTCGCGCTCGAATGCGAAGATGGGCTCCATGG
>DATHKA010000500.1:0-2828 GCA_035489615.1 Chryseolinea sp. | reverse complement strand
GCACCACCTTGGCGCCGAGATGATACTTTCCGGCTGCCGCGGCATGCGCCTGCTTTAAGTTTTCAAGGCCGTCGGCCCGATACAACTGGAAGGTATTGAAGACGATCGCTTTCGTTTGATTAAAGCGGGCCATCATTTCATAAGCCAGAACGTCGATGGGATTCTGAATCCAGGTCTCCTCGGCGTCGACAAGAACCGGCACGCCCAGGGCCTCTGCCTTGCTGCAAATAGCCAGCACACGTCCTTTTGTGCGCTCGAAAGCGGCCTGCTCATCCGCCGAAAGGACCTCGCCGTGCTGCAACTTCTCCAGGAGCGAAATAGCGCCCAGCCCGGTCACTTTAAAGACCGAGAAAGGAATGTTTTTGGCCCCGGCAGCCTTTTCTATCGTCCGGATCGTCTCGGCGCATACGCGATCGAAATCGCCCTCTGAATCTTCCCCTTCGACCGAGTAGTCCAGTATCGTGTTCACGCCGTATTTGGCGAGGCGAGCCACGGCGTTGTCCGTGCGGTCGATACTCTCGCCTCCGCAAAACAGTTCAAAAACCGTGTTCCGGATCAAGGGTTCTACAGGAAGGCGCAGCCCCAGGGCCACCTTAACTGCACCCGTTGCCAGGGCCGATATCCAGGGATGGTTCACAACCGAGAAAATGAAGTGGGCTTTTCGAATCGCCGCGCCGGACTTATATCGGAAAGCGATTTCCGTGTCTTCAAAAGTATCTGCCGCTTCTGTCGTCATAACCAGGAGGCCGCAAATATAAAGCGTCGGGTTCATAACCTTGCGCAGGCAACTTTGCATTTCGGTCGTTTTGGTTACTTTCGGCCAAATTCGCCCCTCATGACGATTCCTGATAACGTCCAATTCGCGACAGACCCCGCTCAGGCCCTGAAAAACCTGTTCGAAAGGAAAAATTACAGTAAGGTCATCGTACTGGCCGACGAAAACACACGCCGGCACTGCTATCCGCTGGTTGCCAGCGGCCTCCCAACTTCGCCCATCATCGAAGTAAGAAGTGGCGAAGCGCAGAAGAACGTGACAACTTGTGTGGACATCTGGCAAAAGCTTACGGAACAGTTCGTGGACAGACATGGATGCCTCGTGGTGCTCGGTGGCGGCGTGTTGGGCGATATGGGTGGATTTTGTGCGGCTACTTACAAGCGCGGGATCGATTTTGTGCTCGTGCCCACGACGTTGCTCGCGCAGTCCGACGCAAGTATCGGCGGAAAGCTGGGAATCGATTTCAATCACTTCAAAAACCACATCGGCGTATTTTGCCAACCAACCCTGACCCTATTGCACAGTGGCTTTCTGAAAACGCTTCCGCCGGGTGAACTGCGTTCTGGATTTGCTGAGATTATCAAGCATACCCTCATCAGCGATAAGGCAATGTGGAAGCAGTTGATCGGCCGCGAGCTGGATGCACAACCCTGGGACCTGTTGGTGAAGCACTCGGTTGAATTTAAGACCCGGATCACCACCGAAGACCCTAAGGAAAAGGGTCTGCGGAAAATTCTCAATGCCGGTCATACAATTGGTCATGCGCTCGAGACATACCTGCTCACGCATGGCACACGGGTTACTCACGGTGAAGCAGTAGCGGTTGGGTTAGTGGCAGAAGCACACATCGCGTCGGCGCGAAATCTGCTGAAGGCAGAAGAACTTGATGAGATTGCTCAATACATCTTGCGTGTCTACCCGCGAATTGTTATTGACCGGGAGACGGAGGAAGCGATTTGTCAGTTGATGTTACAGGATAAAAAGAATAGGGACAATAAGATTTTGTGTGTCCTCCTTAACGGCATTGGACACGCCAAATGGGATTGCGAGATAAACGTTGAAGAAGTAAAAAATGCATTGATGTTCTATCAAACGCTCTAACGGATCAGGGGCTTTATATGTAAAAGACCTGATCTTCTTCGACAACTGCGCGTTCGACCTTTAGAACGTCCCTGAGGTTACCCTGACGAAGCAGGTTTTCGGCTTTCTTGACAACGAACTCTCTGGTCTTAACTTTCCGGCCGCCGGTCAATAGCCAGGCTGCCAACAGCGCACTTGAAGCGATCCCCACTGTAAGAACTAGTTTTCCTCCTGTACTCATATATTCTGATTAACCCGATATAGTGCTCAAATGTTGCATCTTACTCAAAAAAATCTCTCACAAACTGTAATTTGCGCGACCAAAATCGCCACGGCTTCTTGAATCCACTCATCCAACTTAAGCGAACGACTGTTATGCAGGGAACAGCATCGCTGCTTCCTGCATCGAAGAGCATCAGCAATCGCGCGTTGATCATCAATGCCCTCGCTGGAAACGGTGCAGCACTGCACAACCTTTCCGATGCGAACGATACCCAGCTTATGTTGCGTCTCGTAGGATCGCCCGACAAGACGATCGATGTCGAAGATGCAGGAACTACTATGCGGTTCCTGACGGCTTTCTTCGCCGTCGCCGGAAAGAATAAGATTCTCACCGGAACCGACCGCATGCTGGAGCGTCCCATAGCCCTTCTCGTTGAAGCCCTGCGCGAACTGGGAGCAACCATCACGTATTTGGGAAAGGAAGGATTTCCTCCACACGAAACGTTGGGCTTTTCCGGTCAGCGCGTGTCAACGATACGGATACGCGGCGACGTAAGCAGCCAATACATTTCTGCCCTTATGATGATCGGCCCACTGCTGCCCAAAGGCCTTACCCTTGAACTAACAGGTCGCATTGGGAGTCGTCCCTACATCGAGATGACGGCTGCGATCATGAGGCACTTCGGCGTCGACTGCTCGCTCTCCGAAAGTACTGTGGTCATCCCGCACCAGCCATACGTCCCGGCAGCCT
>DATHKA010000499.1:0-22024 GCA_035489615.1 Chryseolinea sp. | reverse complement strand
CCTTCCGGATCGGTCAGTGTGATGATGAGGTCGAACGTACACGACTGGCAGCCGGCACCTTCCATATCCGACGCAAGAGCGGAAAGGTTGTACTGGAATGAGTATTCGGCATCGGGCGATACATTCAGAAAATGGTGGCGCATGATACTGATGCCGTCCTCAAGATGATTCTTGTCTGAGAGATTTTCAGTCACAGGCGAAAGATCCAGGCTCGTGTAGCTTTCCAGCGCCTCCACATTCGCCGGACTATCTCCTGCCAGGGCTGTGGCGATCACTCTGCCCTCCTGGTCAAGATAAGAGACACTTACCTGTCCATTGGGATCCACTACAAGGTTCTTCTTGTAATGGGAGGCGTGGCCGACGTTGCTTCCGAACAGTCTGGTCAGCTCATTTCTCGTGGCGCCGGCATAATAATACCGCGTCGCATGGTCGCCATCGCTGCTGAATTCCTTTCCTACGCCCGATTGCCGCGCGACGCGGCCCGTACCGTCATTGAGGTATTCGGTCTGGCTGTACACATAACCTTCGGCATGGGGGATAAGGTCTTTGTGAACACTGTTTGTATTGTTTTTGTTTGAATAATACTGGCCCGCCCCGCTGGTATCGGCGATGGTACTGTTCAGTATCCGGCGGTTGTCGTAGTGGAATTTATGACGTGTTGATGATGTATGATCCGCGACCAACTGTTGGGACGATTCAAAGACATTGAACGCAGGCCGGTAGTTCAATGACGTTTGCATCACGGGAACGGCAAGGATATCAACCGATTTCCGTCCTTCAAAGTCGTACAACGTCTCCCCTACCAGCGTGGTCGTATCGTGGCTCAGGTTGGTCTGTGATTGCCGCTGCAGCATGCTGCCGTCGAAGTATTGCATGATCTTCTTGTATTTCCCCTCTTCGGCGAAAACGGTATGCAACTGCCAGTTCTTGTCCGGCTGATGGTTGCTGACGGTTATCCCCGCATCGGGACTGCTATACGCCCACTGTCCGATGATCCGGTGATCGGGGTATTGGGGATCATAACCTATGGCGCGCACGCGGTACCATAGCCGGCCATAGGGATAGTAAGTCAGGTGGGAATAACCCGGTGTGGCCACCGTTACCCGGACGGGTTCCTTGAAGCTGAAGGCTTCGATAGCGTGGTCCACGTCAGTGCCCTCATGCGCTTCGATGAAGACCCACTCCACATCGTAGGCCTCCGCCTCGCCTTCGTACGTCCAGTTCACCTCTGCTGTTCCACTGGCATACGTGCAGTGCAACTCCACCAGGTCCGCGGGGTCGAACACAACATCCGGTTGTTTATAAAGAAGAATGCGCAGCAGGATGTTCGGCTCAGGTGCCGGCGATAACCCCGCCTCTGTTTGTTTGCTCTTAATGTAGAAGCGATAGTCTCCATCACAGGCGATCAGTGAGTCGTGGAAAATAGTCGAGGCGAATGTCTGTTCCTTCATCCCGATCGTCACAGGACGTGTCCATAAGGTGTCCTCACCGTGGAGCAATGACAGGTCCAGGCTGCAGTCCCACATTTGTGTGGTGTTCATGTCACCCAGATCATAGTGCAGCTGAAATCCTACATAGTACTGTCCTTCGAGGCAGGGCGGAGCGTCAAAGACGTTGTTTTCATCGTGAACATCCAGCTCGTTGAGGTAGAAGAAGCGTTCAACAGGGGGCAACGGCTGTCGCCCGTCGCGGGTAACCCGTACGGCTGCGGGAATATGCAGAGAGTCGTTATTGATCTGGACCTGGCCGTGAACGAGATGCCCGGTCAGGAACAGCATGCTCACCAGGAGTGCTACGCCTAAGTTGGTTATTTGAACTACCGGCTGTATGGCTTTCTTTCGTTTCATGTACGTTTAACAACTTTTCTCTATCACTACTGACGTGTATGAATGTTCAAATCCATTGAGCACAGTGGACACTGAAGGGATGGAGAACATCGGGTTCGTATCTTCTCTTGATGGGTGTTCCTGTCCAAATGGATGGCCGTATGCGCCGCAGGCGCAATTTTTGTGTTTGTCGCGCATGATATCGGCTGTTTCGCTGAAGAACGGATTCGTAGCAGAAGCACCCTCAAAAACTTCGATGGCCATCACTAGGTGAAGCTTCTCCAGATTCCTGTACTCCTGCTGCATACGCAGGATGGTTGCTTTGAAATTGTCACGCGGTGTGGCTGAAGTACCTTGAGTATAACCCAAATGCACAATGCACAGCATGAACAAAAGACCCGTTGATCTCCTCATCGTCATTCGTGGTTTGTTTCGACCATGTAGCTGATATTCTCCGAAATTGTCACAACACCGCGTTCGGTCTCCTTCTTGGTCAGATAGAGATTCCCCTCCTGGTCATAATAGAAGAAGGTGGCAAAATTCTCTTCGTCGAGGATAGCCCTTAACCGGTAATCCTTCAAGTCATAGACATAACTCTTCATATTCCCTTTCTCCGGGTGAAGCCTCAGGTCGTCATACCACGCCGTGCCGGTGCCGCCGGGCCTGAAGCCGATCGAAACCTTAAGTCCGTTGTAAGGACACACGAACGTCCCTTTTATCTGCTGCCATCCTTCTATGATGTTTCCTGATGGTTCAAAAACTTTTGTCAATTGAGACACGCCATTCTTGTCTTTGAGCACAACATTGAATCCCAGGTTGTCGGCAAGTTTTGGTATGGGAACCTGCGAGTTATTAACGGAAACCCAGGCATTGACATAGTAGGCCCTCCCTGAATCGAGCCGGATCAACGGCTGTTCAAATGTGGTTTGCGCGGACACGCGAAGGCTGGCAGTTCCCGAGTGAGCAATCGCATTGTTTACATCGGGCATTGCAACGGGTGTGACCTGGTTCTTCACCTTCACAGTACCTTTCCACAGGCCCGGATAAGGAGACTTTCTCAGCACGATCATCGACCACTGCGGATTGTTCGGGTAAGGCTGCATACAGACGATTTCATTGTCGGCGATGAAATTGTACCGGTCGTGCTGCGGGGTGAATATCGAAACAGTAAGGGGCCTGCTGGAGACGTCCACCTGATTTACATTTTCGAGTTGCTCAAGACTTGCCCTGACGATCGCGATATTCTTGTTCGCTGAATACACGTCGTACAGGTAGTAGGCAGGAAGCGCCTGTGTGCCGAAGACCCAGTTGCCGGAAGACTGCTGATCCAGATGTTCGAAGCCGGTGAATGCCATTTCGTTGTTGCGCATATTGACACCGTTGGCCGATGGCAGATGTCCACCGTAGTCGTAGAGGGCCGCCGCATAGACACCCAGCACATCGCGGTTCTCCAACTCGTAGCTGTAAGGACTGTATTCTGTCATCGTGTTAGCCTTGATCCAGTGCGGAACGGCATTCGCGTCGGCTTGCTCCCAGTTGAAATGATCGAGGTCGAACGTGCCGTCGGTGGCAATGTTGACTGCTGGTGACTTTTTACGGGTTACATCATAGGCGTATGTTCCTTCGTTGCGCCATACACCATCTGTTCCAATGGCAAAGCCCGTACTTCCCGCAGTATTTATCCTGTGCTGCATCGGCCACGAATCTGAAAAAGTAGCGGCGGATGCGGAGATCACGTTCAGCTTCTTATCGGTAGAGACACTGATTAGTGAATCGACAAGGACATCGCCAGCCACACCATAGGTCACCTGCCTTGTAATCGTCGTGTCCCGTATGCAGCCGCCACAGGTGTATTGAACGGTCATATCCACAGAGTATGTTCCGCCGGAGCCGTAGGCATGAAACGGACTTTTGTCTGAAGACGTACCATTATCACCAAAGTTCCAGGTATAAGAATTTGTCCGGCAGCCGGACGGGTAAGTTACCTGCGGAACGAAGTTCGTCGCGCAGAGGTAACGCTCGGCGCTGAAATCGACGATTGTGGGAACCAGATCGCAAGTGATCACCAGCGTTTGCAGCTTACTCACGAGTGTGAGCGCTGGGAGTAAAGTGTTCGTTATTTTGTAGTAATACCTGCTTTGGTGGTCATCGAGCGTGACGTTCAGTGCATACCGGTAGGCGGTTCCGGAAGGCGTTTCATTGAGCGCCTGGTCGTTCGTACCATCTACATACTTGAACCATTGATAGCGTGTAGCCGGACCGGTAGTGGTGTCGACAGCTGCCACTAGCGTAAGCGTGCTACCCGCAAACGCTGTAACCTCCTTTTCCTGGTCGACGTTAAGAAGCTGGGGTGTGTATACATAGTTACCGGATATGGGTTTCAGCCCAAGAAGACCTTCGAACGTGAAGTGATTGTTCTGAACCACTAAGGTTGCACTGGCCGTATTGAAATGAGCACCGGGTGCTGCATTGTTATAAGTGTTGTCGCTGATATTAACACTGAGCTTGGGGCTTGTCGCCTGGGTGAGGTACGCCGGTACTATTCCTGATAGCTCGTTGTTTTGCAGCTGCACGTATCTCAGGGCCGTCCAGTCGGTGAGATTGGGTAACGAATCGATCTGGTTGTCCTGGAGGTTGAGTGATTCGACCTTGTTCAGGTCTGTGATGCCTGCAGGCCACACCCCCGTCAGCCAGTTAGCAGCGATGCTTAGTGACTTCAGGTTCACAAGGCCGCTGAAGGTTCCCGGCAGCTCTTCCAGTTGGTTGCCGTTCAGGGTAAGCGTCTCCAGTGAAATCATATCTCCCGTACCGAACCAGGAAGGCAGGGCAGTAATGCCGTTGCTCGTCAGGTCGAGTGCCTTAAGGGCTGGTATGTCCCTGATGGTGACGGGAACCTCTGAAAGGTTGTTGTTGGACAGGTAAAGACCCTCCAGGGTTTGCACATTAACGAGTGTACCAGGTATAGTGGTCAGGTTGCACAGATTGAGGTAAAGGTTCTTCAATGCCGGCATTGCCCCCAGCGCCTCACAACGTACCGGCTGCAAAGGGTTGCTCGTGAGGTAGAGATCCTTCACGCTTGACAGTGCAGCAATGTTGGAAGGAAGGGCGCTGATGCTGCAACCAACAAGGTGCAGCGTGGTAACTGAAGATAAGTTTTTCAATGAATCGATGACGGTACGCAACCGGGTTGTATCGGAAAAATAATTACTGCTCAGGTCGAGGCTGGTTATAGGCAGGTCATCGAAATGCGCGGGAAGCCTTTGCAGGTTTACACTTCTGAGGGCCAACGTCCGAAGGTTCGGCAGGTTATAAAGCACGTCGGGAAACGTTCCCCCTGTTATCGCGAAGGAAGCGTTCCCGCTTAGATTTAATGTTTGCAGACTGACCAGACCGGACAGACCCGAGCCGACCGACGATGCCGTCAGTTGACAATTCTGCAATTCGAGAAGGGTAAGGTTGTCGAGATCGGACAAAGCGTTGGGAATCGATCCTGACTGGCTGAGGTTATTGTTGCTCAGGTACAATTGCTTCAGGTTAGTCAGTTGCGCCAACTGAGGAGGTATGGGACCGTTAAGTTTCGTGACAGACGCTGGATTGCCCGACAAATTCAATACCTCCAGACCCGAAAGGCTTCCCAACCATGAAGGAATATTGCCTGAAAGGCCGGTGTTCGAAAAGTCCAGCGTCTTCAGTTTTGTCAGTGCCCCGAGTGCCGGCAGTTCCCCCAGCGAATTTGAGTTGAAGCTTATCTGCAGGACGGTCAGTTCGGTCAGGCTATTCAGTTCCGCAGGAAGGGTCCCTGTGAGCGTTGCATTGAACAGCTGGATGCTGGCAATGTCTCCGTTTACTACACTGACACCATGCAGTGCTGAGTCGGGGTAGCTGTTGATCTTGCTCACAGTCCACCGGTTAGCTACGTTCCAGTTCGCGCCACCGGTATTATTATAGATCGCCAGCAATGCAGTTCGCTCGACATGATCGGGAACTACGTTCTGCGCGAAAAGGCCGAGCGGGAAGATCAGCAGAAAGAGTATCCTCGACTGATGCATAAATGATGTTACCACGAGCTTGTGTTTCGACGTGCGCTTCATTCTCATCAGTTATTTCTCGGTACTGTAATGGTCCTGCTATGCGTCACTGGCGTACCCGGCAGTGACGGATCATTCAGGGCGATAATGCTTCCCGCGGAAACACTGAGCTGGTTGCGATAACCAGACCTTACAACTATTGCCTTATACGCAGTTTCTGTCAGCAGTATGCCAGAATGCAACAGCATGTCGCCATGCTCCTCGCCGGTAAAGACAACTTTAGCCACGGGAGATTTGAACTCACTGTTATTGTCATACAGCAGTATCTCATCGCCCGGGAAGAGTTTATCCTTAACGTGATTCTCCTTCAAGCTGAACTGGTAGAAGTTGTCATGATATGGCAGGTTATCTACATCCGCAATTTCAAACATCATTCCGATGTTCTGGTATGCAGCGCCCATTCCGCGATACCTGGAATAGGCCGGGATGTTAAGACTGTACACCGGCGCATCGAAGTTGTTATTGACGGAAGTGAGGACAGGAACACCGGTTTGTTTGTCCCATTTTATATTGCGTGTGACCACAAGCGAGCCGCCATCGTACGCCTTAACGCTGTCGATGACGCCTGTTTTGAAGATCACTTTATTGGCCACCGCCATGCGCAGTTGGTTGGAACTCTTGCCTACACTCGGCCAGACGGTCGGGACAGGAATGGACACAATAGCAAAGAGGATGGGTATCCAGACAATGTCGAGATTTCCGCGAACGCCGCCTCCCCAGGAATTGTCCTCATACTGACGCATATCGATGAAAAACTCATTCTCCTGTCCGATGGTATATTTCGCTATACCGGGATTGGCCACTTCCTGCGTTGTGGGGATGCTCAAAGTTCCATCAGCATTGTCCTTGAACACATTGACAACGCTCATCACTTTTTGTTGATCATAGATCACATCATTGCTCCTGTATTTGTACTCGACCCAGGAGACTGGTTCGGAATCGATGTTCCCAAATTTATCCTGGCGGTAATTGCTCACTTTCTTCTGTTTCCCGTGCATGTCGTTGGTAATAATGCTGTATCCCTGTGTAGTGGCCAACTTTGAAATAGACACGTGCCCAAGTAACGGTACAGCTACCTGTAATCTGTAAGTCTTATTTGCTTTCTCCGTCTCGTAAGTCATAACCGGGAAGTCTTTTGCGGTATAGAACTCATGCACGGTGGCCCCGCTCGTTCCATAGCCAATGCCTTCCCCATGCGGAAAGACATCGTTACCTGTTGCCAGCGTATTGCCTGATAACCGCGCAGCGGCCAGACTGGTAATCGTAACTTTGCGATAGCCAATAGAAGGCCCCGGATAATAGCTTTCATTTATAGGGTATTCAAAGAACAGGTTGTTATCCGAACGCATCGGTATAGACTGTACAAACTTCTTTGCATACCTGAGCGCATTCTCATCGCCTCCTGTAAACGGTTCGTAAGTAGCCACACCGCTGCTGATGGTCTGTCCTTCCTCATCAATTGTGTAGTTGTATACCTGTCCATAGATACCCTCAGTATCACCTTGCCAATTATCTTTCATGGTAACCTGCTTTACGCGCAGTCCGCCACCAAATTTTATCTTGTCAGGACTATTCAGCCTGATCCATGACTTTCCAGCGACGAGCTCCCGCCCCCAGTTTTTCCCGGCGCAATATTTATTGAAGCCTTCGAACATCTGTCGCACCTGAGCGCCAATGCTTCCGAGGCTTTTGATTTGGTTAATGCGCTCCTCGTTGTTACTGGTGGCTTTCAGCTTGCGTCCGGAATTTGCAAGGTCCGGCTGATTGGTCCTCAGATGCTGCCACGCACGAAGTGAGAACGGGTGATATCCGTCTTCCTTTTTCAAATGAAAATATCCATATACATAACTGCCTGAGCTTCCTTCCAGTCCCATTGTCGCAGGACTGAGATCTATGTCGGCATAGCCCGAGACATACTCATAAAAATCCTCCGCAGGACTTCTCAGGTTGATCTTCAGCTTGAAGTAGAGCTGCCCCCTTCGCTGGTCGAGATATTTCATGACCTCGACCTGCTGCTGTTCGGGAGTAAGTGTTCCTGAGATAAGCTTTTCCAGTCTGAAGCGAATTTTCGTGCTGGCATCGGATATCAGGAAGTCTCCGGATTCAGTACCACCTTCTGGCCCAACGACGTCCATCATCTGCATGGCCGGCAAATGCTGCACGTAGGCATAGTCATCACTTTCGTAGTCGACAGTGATCTCAGCTCCTGATGGCAGCTGGATCCTTTGCAGACTCCAGGCAGCGGCGTTGTTGTCTATCTCTGTTTTCCGGGATGGATCCTGTACGGCATACGGGAAATCAATATTGTGCATGACATCGCCGGCAGGATATGGCTTGTAGCCACCCCATCGGTCGTACGCGTACATACTATAGTCGGGGTTGTTAGCATGATACGTGAATACATATGGGTTCAACTGGCCACGTTGGCTGTTGCCATATTCAAACCAGAGCTTCTTCAGCGTCAACTTACCGTTCCCTGTATTGCTGTTGATGACGCCTTGGCATAGTGAATAGTCATAGTCAAACCTGACCACTTTAATTGGAAAACTGGTTCCGGCGGAACGGGTAAAGAGTTTGATCGCCCGAAGCAGGTGAAGCGACGTGCCCGTAGCATTGGTGTCCTGGAGCTTTTGATCAACCCCACGACCGTCTTCCCGCGCTTCAGTGATAAAGGTGGCAATGTGTGATTTTGTCTCAGCTTTCGCCAGGTACCAGATCTCCTTCTCGCCGTATACAAAACTTCCTTTGTCATCCCTTGGATCAGTCTTCCAGCCCTCATGCAGGTGTGCCTTTGAAAAAGGGTCGCGCCATTTGTAAGAATCATCACCGGAAGCCGTTCGTCTGTACGTGAAGTTTACCCAATACCCAAGATCATCCTCGGTAACACCATCACCGGTTACATCAACATAGTCGGGTCCCAAGACCGACGTCAAAAGATATGAATGTGCGTAAGCCGGCGTCTCCACTCGCTTGAGAAACTTCTCCGTTTCATCGTAGTCATATTTGGGATCTCCTTGTCCGTTGTCTCCAACGTTCACTGCTATATCTTGCCCCGGTTGCTTCCTTGCCGTGTAGACGACTTCCTCCTGATGGAGATTGTAAGCCGGTATACCGTAATTGTATCTAAGCCCTTCGGCCGTAAGTGCAGTGAACCCAGCGGTATGATGGTCCTTATGCGATGAGCGGTTGAACACCTGCTCTACCCCATTATGATCGAGATATTTTATCTTAAAATACGACAATACCTCCTGCCCGTTATTCATGAGCTCTGCCTTAGTGACGGCCTGGATGATCTGGTTACGTTGCTTCCTTTCCGGACTCAAGCTCTTACTGTTCGGCGCAACAAATCCGCCCGACCTCCCTTCCAAGAAATCGTCTGCGCTCGCTTCAGCGTCACTGCCTTTGAGCCTTACGCGCAGCGCTTCATCGCTGAACAGGGCCGCGTTCTGTCGATCACTTGAAGCTTCGCCATGCACTTTGAAATACCATGGCTCATAGGTATCATTCACTGTTTTGCCTTGGAACTTCGCGACAGCGGTCATATCGTTGTTGTCATTCCACGGCCCTGAAACGGACCTTGAATGGTTGACGTTCGCATTCACCCCTGCATGTGTAGCTACGGGAGCTACGTCCACACCCCCTGACCCGCCCACTGAACTCGAGGATGTTTCAGGATCATGAACAATGCCATAGTCATTCCTCATAGGACGGTACATGGCAGAAATACCCTGACCGGTGGCGGAGTATATGTCATATGTAAGGGACGGAATGGAGAGATTAGGACTTTCCTTTGTGACCATGCCGTCCTTTTCACGGTTCACATCAAGTACTGTTCTCGCGCTTTCAGCCGGGGCATCCTGGTAGTTTAGGTAACCGTATGCTCTGGACGCTACCCGCTTCTTGTTGTCCGCCAAGTACTGCTCATTGTAGAATCCTGTCACGTATGCACTTGAAAATATGCCCCACCAGTCAACACCGGCCTTGAACGTTGCCGATATGCCCACATTCCTCATGGGCATACTTACCTGCGGTGTATAGCCAGGATGAGCAAGGCTCAATGGCTGCGAATCGGTAATACGACCAGTTGTATGTTCTTTTCCTTTTGTATCCTTGAACGTACGCTCCTTCGGCGTGACAGAGAGTGACAAAGTCGACAAACCGTCCTTGCTATTATATCCAACGCCGAGGCCGACCTTTCCCATTTTTGTTGCCAGACCCAGGGAGGGATTTACATTTACACCCTCTTTTGAATTGAGACTGACATTCAGACCAATGCCCGAACCCATACCATCCTGCGATGCCTTCTCGAATCCGACCGAGCCATCAATGCTGTAACCCATTCCCTTGTAGTTATTGTGCGAAACGCTGAATCCCAGTCCCACATCAACGCTACCACCAAAAAATTCCGCGCCCACACCTGCGCCTAGCCCGACCGTAACGCTTGGTTCAATGGACATTTTCGTGTGCAAAGAATCGCCGTTGAACTCGTCAGGAACACCCCGCATTTGTCGCGTCAAAGCGCCTGGCTGCAAGCTCCACCCGAGTCCCACCCAGCTTGCCTCACTATCCATCGTGATGCCGCTTTGGTAGGCGATGTTGAACGGGTACCCGCCATTCGGTCCGGGCAATTCGAAGAGCGGAATGTTGTAGACAAAGTCGCCGCTAAAAAGATCCACCATTTCGGAAGTGCCAGCAGGCTGGAACGACTGTACCTCTGGCTGCGTGGGACCCGATGTAAGCGCATAGCTAACGGGAGGTTCAAAAATCTGGAATGCGAAAACAAAAGTCATGATAACAGAAATGGTTCGCCTTCTTTTGGATAAAAATTTCATCGTAGTGCAACGTGAGGTATATTTGCTTTTGATATTTTAATTCTGACGGGCAGCGAGCCGAACTGATCGGAATCAATTTTCAGCGTTGCTGTTTCCGGTTTGTTTGTCCGCTGCTCAAAGCCTAGTAAGATGGTCCTGCTTCCTTTCAGGTCGACGGGCTTTTCAAAATGGTAGAGCACACAGGGCAGCTTTTCATCACCCTCCTCTAGTGTAATTTCGTCCTGGAACCGGTAGGAGAAGTAATACAGCTTGCGCTGCTTCTCCGCCGCATCGCTTACCCCGTAGCTTATAAAATCCGTGTTCTTCCCATGCAATCCCAGGGTAAGCAGGTAGTATTGTAGCGCGCCGCCACCATTTTCACCAACCGGTTCTCCCTGGTAACTACCGGTACCCATTTTCTGCAGGCGCACATACTGCGCAGGTTGGTATTGAACATCCAGGTCGTATTCACCGATCCACTTGCTCACGTGCAAGCCGTTATCATAATCCCTCACCCACTGAACGTATTCGTTTCGGTCAAGCGTATGAGTGCAGCAGGACAGCAAAGCCAACAGCACGAAACCCGGGATGTAAACTATCTTACTCATTGCCTTCATACTTACGGTTTATGTACCGAACAACATCCTCCGTTATATCGCTTGCCGCGCGTGGACACACCAGTTTGCCAGCACCAGAAGCGCCGACGATGAAATCGTATCCATGCTCCGATCCACTGGCGGAAATGGATTCATTGATCTGCCTCCAGATATCGAGGGTGTATCGCCCAGAATCCTCTTGCATGAACGATTCGATCCGGACTTCTTCATCAAGGATGCCTACCACATCGGATTCCGATATGGTAGGGGCCATTTGCAAATCCAGCACGTGCTTGTTCTGCGCTTCAATGTTTTTCACCTTCTCTTCCAGCTCAATGAAGCCTCTGAAAGTGCTGGCCAATTTCTCGTTGTACATAAATGCGGGGATAACTGAAAGTCGGATCAAGGCTTCTTCATTATATACGCCAAAGCATAATATCGCGGTGGATTCGCTGTTGATTGCGCCACTCCGCCGCTCCCGGTTGCGCCAACTGCATAACTCGATCCCGCGCCAACAACGAATCGATCTTGCAGGTTTGGCGTCCCATTGTTTCCATCACAAAGAGCCCATCCGTTAGGTACGGATCCAATGGATCCATACCACATTATGATTCCCCCTACAGGCATTGTTGCGCCCGCAGACACCGGTGATCCGTTGATATAAATTTCAAGTGCGTTGATAGATCCATTTACGGAAAGTTTATGATTCGGCGATGATGTTCCGATACCCACATTACCATTATTGGTAATACGCATTCGCTCAGACCCGGAAAAAGGTTGACCTGCCGTAACAGAACCTTGGTAAGTATGAAACGAGATGCCCTCATCGTATTGCATTTTAATCGCTTTTGCGCCGTCAGGAGTTGAAGTCATATACTCCATTACGTTATAGGATGTGGTCGATGCTTTAACATTGTTACCAACAATGGTTGCAAGCCCCCCTTCTGTCGACCCAAGAGTTGCCCACATACCTACCCTTATGTTTACTTGGCCACGCGAACCAATGTGGAGCTTATCGCTCGGTGCGGCATTACCAATTCCTATGTTGCCGTTTTCAACCAACACACTGCGCCCACGAAAAATATAATTTCCTTCATCCGTCGGTTCACCCCAGTACACTGATTTACCCGTTTGGTAATTGTAGACTACTGAAACACCTGAATGTTCACTTATATGGGGAATCCGTATGTAGCCTGAAGGCGCTTGCAGTCTCAGAGGTGCTCCAGTAACATTAGTTTTATCTCCTTCGTCAGTAGGAGCACTAAAAGTTCCGGAAAGGTGCAACTTCGCCAGAGGTGAACTTGTACCTATACCCACATTACCAGAACCGTATTGAATATCCGAGCCAGACGCTGGTGTCCAGGGATTCAAGGGATGCCACGAACCGTTATAGTAATAGAAGTATAGATTAACCGTAGTATCATACACCAGCAAAGAATTCGCCGGTGCATTTATGGCCGTTCGCTGGCTGGTTGACATGCGCGGAATTAGTAATCCCTTGTCCGTTGCGTTCAGGTCCAACACTGATGACGGGTGCGGGTTACTATTTTCAATCCCAACCTGTCCATAGGATGAAGCCGAAATTGCCAATAAAAGAAGGATTGATGTCTTCGATAATCTCATACGAAATCGACGCTAAAGTTCAAATAGTCAGTTGGAGGATTTCAATTCCTTAAGTTTATCCTCGAGCTCGCTAACCCGAAAGTTGAGCGCCTCCATCTTGCCATTCTGATCTATGAGATATAAGGTTAGCTCTTCAATTTTCTTGAGCAGAACCATATTCATTTCGCCCAGGCTAACGCCGTCCTTCTCCATCACGATAGCAGGAGGCACATCAGGCAGGTGGCGGTGCCTATTGATAAATCCAGATACTTCACTCAACGTCCTTAGGCGATAAGTATCAAGAAATACATAGTCGGGCCCAGTACCGGCACTTACGTTTACCTTCACCTCTCGCGCGTGGACTTTACCCGCGACTGTCAGTTCAGCGGTTGGAGTTCCCACTCCGCCAATACCAATGAATCCATTTTCAAAGATCGTGAGTCTTGTCACTCCTGCTGTGGAGAATTTCAATGGAGTATATTGACTACCACCATCCAGTGTCGTAGCTGAAATAATTCCAGCCGTTCCATCGTGATGAATACCAATTACCTTGTTCGAGGTGCCGCCAGCTGAAATCGCCAGTACTGAGGCGGAAGGTGACTTTATATGAAGTCGGGAAAACTGCGCCAGCAAGGGAAAACAGACGCAAACCATAAACAAGATGAGCACTACACGTATCATACCAGTCCAATTTTACATTCTATCATTCTATCTAACTTCACTAACTGTCGTAGTTTTCGAAACTGCAGTTGACTTGAGCGCCGAGATCTCATTCTGGTGCGACTCCAACCTTCTCTCGAGTTGTATAATATAAAGTGTAAGCTCTTCAATCTTTCTCAACAATACAGCATCCATTGAGCCCAAATCATGACCGCTTGAACTGACGTCGGTTTGTGAGGGGACATCTTTTAAATGCTTGTTTAGCTTGATGAATTGTTCTACCTCTGCTAATGTTGAAAGTTGATACTCATCATTGAAAACATAGTCAGGCCACGCTTCACTGGATTGCTCGACTCGTACCTCATGAGCGCCAACCTTGCCATTAATTGCAAGTTTATAGTTATTTGGATTGCTTTGTAATAACGTCCCAATGCCTACTGTCCCATCATAGTAAATTTTTTCAGCTGTCGTTTTCCATTGAGAACTCACTAAGAGGTCGTTGTTGACATATACGGCATTTGCATTTAGCTTACCATTAACGTAAAGTGAATAGCCATTCGGATTTGACAACAATGCAGTGCCGATTCCAACGCTTCCCTTTACAATCATGTCGTTTTTTCCTGGACTAGCATAATCAAAGTTGTCTGCAACAAGTAACCCACCAGCCTTAAGTCCAGAAGCCGCGTTCAATGCTGGCGAATTGCGCAAATGCAGGAATCTATTTTGATCGCTACCAGAAGATGAGGTAAACAGAGTCGGAGAAGAAGAATCTACTATCAAGTTTCCGGCCAAGTGCAATTTGGCAAGAGGAGAAACCGTTCCGATTCCAACGTTCTTATCAGAGTCAATAGTAAGAGACGCATTTCCTGACCAAAAATCGTTAGTAATAACAAACTTGCCTCCTCCACACTCCCATGCAGCACCGGAACTTCCAATCATCCATTCACTTCCACCTGCGCTAATATTGCTCAGGCCAATTTGCCAGTCGTCGCCCGCAGCAACAACAAGCTTTCGGTTAGTCGTGAAATTACTAGTACCAATTCCCACATACCCAGAATTGGAACTATAAATGTTATCGCCAGAGACGTTCCACTGAGCAAAAGCAATCTTTGAGCTCGCCACGCAAAAAAGACTAAAGGCAAAAAGGTATTTCATTCTTTCAAACTAGTTGCTCTTTTGGACACCTTCGTAGTTTAGATTTATATAGCGAATAACGTCATCCGTAATATCGCCTGCCTCTTTCGCGTACATTATCCCTCCATCACCCGACGCACCAAAAATGAAGTCGTACCCGTGTTCACGACCATACGTCGCAAGAGATTGATTGATGTGCTTCCAGATGTCGGCAGTATACCGCTCGGAAAGCTCCAGGACGGCCGCCTCTCGCTGTGATTTCTCCTGTGATATGACTGCCGTGTTGATTTGAGAGACTGACAACGTTACGAGGGAGTCAAGCACACGCCTGTTCTGCACCTCAATAAGTCTGAGTTTTTCTTTCAATTCGATAGTGCCGTTGAAGGCATTGAACATTCGATCATTGTAAACGAATGCTGACCTTTGCCTGTCTGACTTTGCCATAAAGCTCATGGTGAGGTATCCCGCGAGGATCAGCACTCCCACTGTAATAATCGTTCCTTTCATATCCTCAGTTTATTTGCCTGGGCTCCTGGAGTTCAATAGGCTCCACGAACACGGTGTTGATTTTGTTCTCTTCGTCACTACAGGTCAGCAGCACCATCTGCTTTCTCTCGACGCCACAGGCGTCCTTAACCAGCAGCATGACGTAGTAGGCTGGCCTTTTGTCGACACGAATGATTGTGGTGCTTCCCGGCCTTTGTATCATCTCGTTTCTTGGCTGGTAGATAAATGCCGTGCGTGTATCATTGAGTAGGTACCAACTAACTGTATAGGGTGCTCTGCCACCTTTGATGTCACCGTAAAACTCAACTACATTACCGTCCGGATCGTCACAATTAACGCTAATTGGATTAACCAACACACCTACTGTAGGAGGTGTTGTATTGACTGGTTCGATCGGACGGAAATAGGCTTTGAAGTGCTGATTCGCCTCATTAGTGGCTTCGCAGACGTAAGACTTTCCGATCTCCAACGTCATATCCTTTTCTAACTTAATATTGAAATAGTTCGGGCCGAATACTTTGGCAAGGTTGTAGGTAGCAACGACCTCCCTTTTCCAATTGTAAATCGTTAAAAGCAAACTATTCTCCTTAGCAATCTTGTCGTCGTAACGGATACTCAGCAGTCCTTCCTGTATCTCAAAAACCTTCGTCGTCGAATAGTTCAAGTCGATGTAGAATGGATTTGCTCGTTCCGTCTCGTCCTGCAGCTGACCAAAAACCTGCCCCGAAGTGTTGCAGATCAGCAGTATAAATCCTAACAGGCGGCATCTCAAACTAATCATGTTTCTTTTTAGACTTTATTGAGCTTATCCCAATGCGAAATGTGAACGGCGCGACCGTAGAAACCTCGTTTCCAATATCACTGACCCTATACATAACGCATAGGTTAATAGCTATAGACTCAGATATTCGAAACAATGCCCCAGCACCTGCAAGGAGACTATGCTTATTGATAGCAAGGTTTTCAGCGTTCTCAAAGAACGGGTTCATCACGTATTCAACTTGAACATAAGCTCTTTGCTTTAGAAACTCTTGCTTGAAAAAGGGCCTGACGCCTATAGTCGCTAATCTCCTTGCATTGTGTTCATACAGATGGATCACTGGACCAATGCCAAATGAAAGATCTTTAAGAAAATGATATCCCAGGGCTGGCGATATTTGAACAAAGAGCTGTTGAAAGTCAGATATCCCAACTATCCCTTCGAAGTAACTCTTATCCCAAAAATTCTGGTGCTGGCCTATTGCCGTCACCTTGCTGAACTCCGAAACAGCATGTTCTTTTAATGCAAGTCCCTGTGCTTTGAGATTAACCGCGCGGATACTATCCAGTTTCTCAAAATATTTGGAGTTCATTGCTTGACCGGCGAGCGGCGCGAGCTCAGATAACGCAGCTTGCTCAATCCGCTGCTGGCTGAGGTCGCTGACTGTCGGGACACTTTTCAGTAAGCTGTCCTGCTTTTCAAGTAATGGATTTGAGGAAAATTTGTCATTAACGAGCAACAGAAAATCCTCTTTGCTAACCTCACGCACCGGTAGCATGGGAATCCGGTCCAAACCTAAAGAGTCATATAGTGCCCTAATGGCACGCTCTGAATTAATGTTTCGCACCTCAGAAGTAATCCTATTGTGTATTTCAGAAGGCAGTTGCTCCGTGGTTACCGAAAGTGCTTTCAGACTGTCAAGCTTTCGACTTATCTCCTTTACCTTTTCAGCGCGCCGTGATGCTGAGTCAAGGGCAGTGCTTTTGTCAACGTACGCCTTCGCGTCATGTTTGCTGACATTGGTGGTAATCCCTTTTTCCGTAATAACAACCTCCTTGTCTTGGCTACGCACCATCCACGGCACGCAAAAGAATAGTACAAAACATATTGATTTAATGCCTATCATTCCCTTCCCATATAGTAACACACATTCATTTCGACGTCAGGTTGACTACTATATAGTATCAACCACGTCAGGGCTAATTAATCAGTTTGCTTTGGCAGTTTCCATTTTCCGAATTTTCTCTTTGAAGGCATTAATCTCCTTCTCCTGCCTGATTTGATGCAATGTCAACTCCTCGATCTTCTTCAATAGCAACATATTCATTACTCCAATGTTTATCCCATCCTTCTCAAACTGACTCGCCGTTGGAACTTCAGGCAGATGCCTGTTCTGCACTATATAAGCCTCAACTTCCTCCAGCGAAAGCATTTGATAATCAGCTTGAAAAACATAATCAGGTACTGGAACATCGGTGTCTATCTTAACTTCCGTTGAATGAATTGCGCCATTCACTGTGAGAAGAGCATCAGGATTGAGAGTTCCAATTCCAATTCTCCCGTCTGGTGCGATCTTCATTCGCGGTATGTCACTCGTATTAAATTGAAGTCCGGAGAAAGAGTCGCCTCCGATAAATCCGGAGGAAAGAATACCTGAATTCCCGTCATGTCCGACCGAAACAAATTTTCCATTCTCTGACGCCTCAACGATAAGACCTTGACCATTTGTCTGCGGCGATTTGAGGTGCAAGCGTGACGTCACGTTCGGCGTGGTCATACCCATACCGATATTGCCTGTACCCAGAATTGTCATATATTCATTGGTATCAACCCAGGCTGCTCCGCGGTCGAGGTTAAAAGAAAGCCGACCGTCGCTCCGATAAATAATCGCCGCGTCCCAACCAGTAGAGTTAATTCTGAACCACAAGCCGGCATCGCTGGTGCCTTGCTGAGATGTGATACCTAACGTTGCTCCAGTGTCTCGAAAAACGCTCAATGCATGATCCGGTGCGTCGGTCCCTATTCCGACATTTCCATCAGAGTAATAAATTCGAGTGGGACTTGCCAATGTATTCCACTGGGCAGAAGCACCAATAGCCGGCAACCACAACACAACACAAAGTACCAGTCTCTCGACGTTCATTCTTACTAGAATTCAAAGTAACGATGGGCACAAAGGTCAATGAGAACAACTTTTCGCAGCTGACAAGAGCAGCTTTCATGGTACATGCGATAGATAATTAACTTCCAGGTTACACGCCAGGCACATTTCGGTTTTACAAGCTGCAAGACGATATATAGTTCTCCTCAAGCTAATACATTCCAATTGGTTGAAACTGAACAAAAATGAGTATCCCTTTTATCAGAAAACAAGAAGGTAACCATTCAAATGATAAAAAATCTAACAAGGTGTTGTTTCAAAAGAAAGCAACATAAGAAATGAAATTCTTACATGAGTGAAAACATAGCGAGTTGCCCGCTGCCTTAAAGTCACTCTTCGTTACAGTTAGCATCAAACTAATTCCGTCGATTGATTTTCATAATTATAGCTATTAGTGTGTGTCGAAACATTCATTTTAGTTGATTGAGATAGTCGGCGACACGATCGATGTTGGCTTCAATTGACCAGTCGTGCCTTAAAATGCCTACACGGCTTATGCATATTTAATTCCGTGTTGGGGGATTCATCGTCTGAAGTGAGCGTAAGAGCGTAGACATCGCAGCACATTGGATAGAATCTTAACAGATGTCGTCTCCACTGATAATGACATAAATCCTAATTCGCCTTGCAGCCAGACGGCAAAGATTATGGCACCACCATTTTCTGCACCCTCGACCGATTCGCTGAGGAGAACTACAAAAGAACAACAGATCTAGATCCCCGCGACCAGTGCGCCGTCCCTGGTGCTCGAATGGTCACAGAAAAATCGGTTGGAAGACTCAGCAGCCGTCGATGAAATATTTTGAATCCCAATATCCACACGCCTGGCTGTATATCTGGCAAACGTTTCTGGGTTTGCCTTTCATTTTAAATTCTGTTTATTTGTCTACAAAATCAATAGACTTAATAAACTTACCCTTCCCGCAAAATTCCTCCCAATGAAAACCAAGACGATATACTTCGCACTCCCTTCATATCTCGTCATCATCACATTCCTGTTCCTTACTCCCCTTACCGCCTCCTCACAACCTCCTCCAAAAAAACCGAACGTCCTCTTCATCCTCGTCGACGACCTTCGTCCGGCCCTCGGCTGCTACGGCGACCCCTTGGCTCACTCGCCCAACATCGACGCGCTCGCGGCCCGCAGCATCTCTTTCACCAGAGCCTACACGCAGCAAGCGGTATGCAGTCCTTCGCGCACTGCCTTACTCACCGGCCTTCGCCCCGATGAAACCGGCGTGTACAACCTCGAGACGCACTTCCGAGAAAGACTCCCGGACGCGACCACACTTCCCCAGCTTTTCAAAGCCGGTGGATACAACGTGGTAGGACTGGGTAAAGTCTTTCATACCAATAAGAGCACCCTTGATTCAGTCTCCTGGACACGTGTCGTACCCGATTATGGAAACATCACGTATGTGCTGCCCGAGAACCCCATGGGAAAGGGCAAACAGAAGGCCACCGAAGAAGCTGATGTAAACGACGAGGCCTACGAAGATGGGAGGATCGCCAAAGGCGCCGTCGAAGCCCTGGAACAACTTGCCCAATCGGAACAGCCTTTCTTCCTGGCCGTCGGCTTCCGAAAACCTCACTCCCCCTACTCTTCGCCAAAGAAGTACTGGGACCTGTATGAGCGCTCCTCGTTTCAGGTCACGCATCGCGAGCGACCCACCGGCGCACCCGAGCTGGCATTTCACCAGAACCAGGAGCTGCGCGGCTATCGGGACATAGGAACGGCGGAGATAATACCACAGGAAAAGGAGCGCGAAGTGCTGCACGGGTACTACGCCTGCGTGAGTTACATCGACGCGCAAATTGGAAAGGTGATGTCTCAGCTAAAGTCGCTTAACCTGCTGGATAACACCATCATTGTGCTGTGGGGAGATCACGGCTATCACCTGGGCGAGCAGGGTCAGTGGTGCAAGTCGACAAATTTTGAACTGGCTACCCGGATCCCGCTCATCGTTTCTTACCCGGGCATGCCGAAGAAGGGCACAAAATCCGACGCTATTGTTGAAACCGTCGATATCTATCCGACGCTGGCTGACCTTTGCGACCTGAAGCCACAGGGCAAGCTCTCCGGCACCAGCTTTAAAGAGATACTGGATCGCCCTCAGCGCACGGGCGACTTTGTCGCGTTCAGCCAGTTCGTCCGACCCTACAACGCCATCAACAAACAAAACGCGCGAACGCACATGGGCTATTCCGTCAGAAAAGGAGAATGGCGTTGCACCTATTGGTATGATGTACAATCGAATCTGGTAGAACGAGAGCTGTATCGCCTCAAACGCGGCGAAAAATCAGAGACGGCAAATCTCGCCGGACAGCCTGCATACAAAACAATAGAGCAGGAATTGGCCGGCCTGATCGACACCTATCGCCGTGGTCAGTACACCAAGCAAAGCTTCACGGCCACGAAAGGAACCAATTGAAGAACCCATTTAGTCACCGCCTTTGGGACCGCCACAATAATGTTTAAAGTGCCGCCTTTCCCCTTCCCCCTATCTGGGCGCAAGTTCAAGGACTCGTGCGAAAGTTGCGGCGGCGCGAACCACCCTTCAATTACAAGTTGAACACCTACACCCGTTAGACTCGCCAACGGTCGTGGGGAAGGTTGGTTTCACAACCTTATTTTACGTCAGATACCACAGCACCATATTGCCCCACCGAACTTCCTATGCGAGCAGACCTCATCCGGCCGCACGCCTTAGTAAAATCCAGTTGTGAAACCAACCTTCCCCACGACCACCCCCCCGATCTTTAAATCAGACGGTGCCGCTCACCTGCAATCGGTGGCTTTTAATCCGCCCGCAAGTTTCGCGCGCAGACCTTGAAGTTT
Source organism: Chryseolinea sp. (assembly GCA_035489615.1). Taxonomy (GTDB): domain Bacteria; phylum Bacteroidota; class Bacteroidia; order Cytophagales; family Cyclobacteriaceae; genus Chryseolinea. Next base: position 1,040 of record DATHKA010000499.1, on the reverse strand, counting down.
GCCCCCAGAACCATACCTTTGCCACCGATTTTTCAAATCAAAGGGACCTATGTCGACAACCAAGTATATCTTCGTAACCGGTGGCGTTACTTCATCGCTGGGAAAAGGCATCATCGCCGCATCCCTCGCGAAGCTGCTGCAGGCGAGGGGATTCAAAGTCACGATCCAAAAGCTGGACCCGTACCTGAACATCGACCCGGGAACCCTCAACCCCTACGAGCACGGCGAGTGCTACGTAACGGACGATGGCGCGGAAACCGACCTCGACCTGGGACACTACGAACGCTTTCTCAATGTTCGCACGTCGCAGGCCAACAACGTCACGACGGGCCGCATCTATAATAACGTCATCACCAAGGAACGCAAAGGCGAATACCTCGGCAAGACGGTTCAAGTAATTCCCCACATCACTGACGAGATCAAGCGTAATATCTTTAACCTGGCTGAAACCGGGGAGTACGATTTCATTATTACCGAGATCGGCGGATGCGTCGGTGACATTGAATCACTGCCTTTTATCGAGGCGGTACGACAGGTGAAATGGGACCTCCCCCCTAACAATTCTCTGGTTATCCATCTCACACTAATACCTTATCTGAACGCAGCTAAAGAACTGAAAACCAAGCCAACACAACATTCTGTTAAAGAATTACTGGAAGCTGGTATTCAGCCGGACATTCTGGTCTGTCGCACCGAGAAGCCGTTGCCGCTGGACATTCGCAAGAAGCTCGCCCTCTTCTGTAACGTGCACCTCAATTCGGTCATAGAAGCCATGGATGCGGACACCATTTACGATGTGCCGATGCTCATGCGCAAGGAAAAGCTCGACGAACGCGTCCTTTCTAAACTCAAGGTGCCGTCGCGTGAGGAACCTCAGCTCGACAGCTGGAAGACCTTCCTGGGTAAACTCAAGAACCCGTTAAATGAAGTCACCGTGGGGCTCGTGGGCAAGTACGTGTCGCTGCCCGATTCTTATAAGTCTATCGCTGAGGCCTTTGTACACGCCGGCGCACAGAACGACTGCAAGGTAAACGTGCAAT
>DATHKA010000498.1:0-2226 GCA_035489615.1 Chryseolinea sp. | reverse complement strand
ATCCAGCAGGGATTCGGCGAATCCATCAGAGAAATCTCCGGATTCCTCAGACGGTTTGGCCGGTGCAATGTTCAGACGGCCGAGGAGATCGTTTTCGCGGAAGGGTTTCAGCATGACGCCGTCAAATCCTTCTTCCAGCAGTTGTTTTTGTTCCTGCGGGAAGACGTGGGCAGTGAGGGCGATGAACTTTGCACTCTGTCCGTAAATTTTTCGCAGTGCCTGGCATAAATCGATCCCGTTAATCGAGGGCATCCGAATGTCCATAAAGATGAATTTTACTTCCGGGTCCATCTTCATTTGCATGATTTTGCGACCGTCGGAATACGTTTCATGCTTTACCCCATGCTTTTCGAAGACCAGGGAGCACAGGCGCAAGATCATCGCATCGTCGTCGACCACCAGCACCTTGCCGGTGAAATGTTGCTGTGGGAGCGCGGCCGGCGTCGCTGCGTTATGTGCGTCTGGTTCGGCTCTGTCGAATGCCAGGTTAACGGTAAACGTAGAGCCTTGATTGGGCACGCTTTGTACCTGTAGGTTTCCGCCCTGTGCCTCGATCAATGATTTTACGATAGTGAGTCCGAGTCCCGTGCCTCCGTACTGTCCCGTGATACTGCTGTTTGCCTGTTCAAACTGATTGAAGATTCTGGAAATATCTTCTTTGCGTATACCGATACCGGTATCCGTAACTTCGAACACGCATTGTACCGGATCCTTGCCGACCCGTGTGCGCACATTCAATCGCACATAGCCGCGCGAGGTAAATTTGATGGCATTGCCGAGGAGGTTGTAGAGAATCTGTCGCAAACGGAACGGGTCCCCGGTGATCTTCAGGGCCTTGGGAAAAGCGAGATCCACCATAAGGTTGAGTCCTTTTCGTTCAGCCTGTACGTTGAGGGCAGCCGTCACTTCGTTTACGAGTGGCGCCAGCATAAAGGGTTCCTTGTTCAGTATGAAGCTGCCGCTCGAAATGCGGCTGTAGTCAAGTACCTCATCGACGATATGCAGCAGATGTTCTGACGAGCTGTTGATGGCATCGATGGCTTCAGGATCGCTTTTGCGCTGCGATTTTAATTGTTCGGCGAACCCTATTATCGATTGTAGGGGTGTACGTATTTCGTGGCTCATGTTAGCCAGGAAGCGTTGCTTGATCTGACTCAGTTCCTGCGCTTCGTCGCGCGATTTTTCAAGCTGTTCCTTGTAGTAGTTAGCACGGGTAATGTCGACCCAGATGAAATAAACCAGCAGCGCGGCGCCGATAAAGAAAAAGATTAGCAAGAGACTGATGCGCCAGATGTTTTGGCTTACCAGGTGGCCGGCGCGATCGTTATTGGCGTGCATTTGTACAACTTCTTCGTTTTCGACGTCGTGCAAAATGCTAAGCAGCTGGTTGATGAAAAGGCTGTTGGCGTGGATGAGTTCCAGTTCCTCCGTCATGAGGCGCTTGTTTTCCGCGCGCTGTTCGGTTTCCATATCCAGAATGATCTGCTCCACTTCCTCCAGTGCTTTGTTTTGACGGGCAACGGACAGGGTATCTACCACCACACTGAGTTGCTCTTCGACCTTTACGTGTGTGGTAGGAGCTGGTACGTTCTTTTTGCGGCCGAAAATCTTGCCGAGTCCCGTTCGGGGCTTTTGGGCTTTCACCGAGTCCGTCGTGTAAGTCGTTACCGTTTTCTTTTCCGTAGTAACCACGCTGGTGTCGTAGGCTACCCGTTCCTGAACAAGCATCTTGGTCAGCGTATCGAGTCTCTCCGTGAGATTTCGATTGTCTACCATTTGTGATTTGAGTTTCAGATAGGAGAGAAAGAGGCGGTTTCGTTTTTGAAGAATGATTTTAATTTCCTGTAGACGCGCTACCTGCGTGCTGTCCCAGTCAAGCAATTGAAGCGAGTCAATTTTGTTGACGAATGCTTTCGACTGCTCGAGGTAGATCTTGTAGGGATTACGAGGGTTGCTGATCGCCTGTGCGCGCTGCGTTTGTTCCAGTGACGTGATTTCCTGAAAGATCGTGTTAAGGGCGTCCAGCTTTTGGTTGGGCTCCGACAGCGAATCGACGGTTTTCATCATATCTCTGAACCCAAAATGGGTGATCCCGAGAGCCATCAGGATAGCCACGAATACCATCAGAAAGCCAGCAATGACTTTCTTCGTAACGGAGGTGATTGATAGCTTCTCGCCGAAATATGCCATATAGCCCGTGCTCCGAATGCGTTTTAGCAAGTTAAG
>DATHKA010000497.1:0-3263 GCA_035489615.1 Chryseolinea sp. | reverse complement strand
GGTTTTGGATGGATACCGCCAGGCGATCGGCCAGCCGGTATTCCTGAATTCATTTAACAGGAATGAAGCCAAGCAGGCTCAATTGAAGAAGGCAGGCTTTAAGGCAGCTTCAAAATCTCCGCATGTAGTTAAGCTGGCCGCCGACGTCGACACGCCTGGCCTTAACGAAATCATTCATAAGCGTGGATACAACGCCGTTGTAATGACGCCGGAATTGCAGAAGGAAGCGCGCCTGGAAATGATGCGCATCAATTACGACTCAGCCATCACCATGAAGCAGGTAGCCGCGGCTCTCCAGATTAAGGTCCGAATTGGCCATAAGCAATACCTGGAGATCGGGCAGACTTTCATTCACGTGGACGTGTGCCCTGAGTACTACGCACCTGGTAAACCATTTCATAAACTCGGACATCCACTCGCATGGGAAGAAAGCATAACATGGTAAGGCAAGGCGAAGGCCTAAGCGTGATCACCAGGTTGATAATATTTCTCATCCTGACATTCACCGTTTTTCTTTTGTCGCATTGCTCCAGGAGAACCGTTGCTTCAACTTCTGAAGTAACCGACAGCACGCACATTGAATATCGCGATCGCATTATTGAAGTTCCGGTACCAGGTGACACGGTGCGCGAAGAAGTGCGCATTGAGTGCGACGAAAAAACCAATAAGCCAAAGCCTGTGACCATCAAAAAGAAGTCCGGCCGGGCGACACTTAACTTAAAAGTGAATTCTTCCGGAAAGCTCACGGCCACGGCTACCTGTGACAGCCTTAATCTGATCATTGCCGCTCAGGACAAAGAGATTTATCACCTCCGGAGGGAAACTAAAACCACGCACGAAGTACGGACCGAATTCAAAACACGAGGCATCGACATTTTTTGTCGATGGTTTTCGCTGATCATCGTCATTCTCCTGGCTGTATACATATACCTCAGAATAAATCGACTCTTATGACCACACCACAACCGTACTTACCCAAAGAGATCGTCCCACAAGACGAGCTCCGTTCCTGGAGAGAAGGATTAAAGAAGGCCGAGTCCACAAGCTGCCCAGCTGAAGTAAGGGATTTCATCGCGGCCGTAGCGGCTGGACTTCCGGCCTTCTCCAGGATCGGACAAGAATACACCATGATCACCGGCTTTGAATTGAAGCTCGCCGGCATGAAGGAATACAACGGCGAAATCATCCTGGACACTGTAGGTTATGAGCTGCCGGTGCCTAAGATGGTTGCCGTTGATCATTACAACGCGATGCATCGCATGTACAACAAGCGCGGCAAGCAAGGACTGGTAGACTATTGTACTAAGCACGTGGAGCCAGCTGCATTACACAGGCTCCTGGATATCCTAAACGTGGCCGTGTTCAAAGAGGAACATCCAGAGTTCACGCGGATGATGAATGAAATAAAGAAGGTCGCATAAAAAAATGGCACAAGTGCTAACGACCCCCTTTACAAAAGCAAAAATAGGCAATGTCAAAGACGTACAATGTATCTGATCTATTCATTACCAGGTGGGAAGACCTTTCACCTAAAATGCGCGTTGCCGTTTACCTGCTCCAGCAAGAGCTCGATCGTACCCCAACAATGGAAGGATCGGGAGAGCCGGGCGTTCAATATGGCGCTCGCCTCATTGCCCTTCTCCGTCATCTCAGACGCAACGCGAGGCTAGTCGACAAGCTCACAGTCAGCCAAGCGGTCGATATCTACAACGATCTCGCTTTCCTAAATCAGCCCTGGTACTTCTTCCCGGACCTCTCATTGAAATGGGGAAAAACGCCTGATGAAAAACTAGCGCGCCATTCATTTGATCACTTCATATACGCAGACAATGAGTATAGCAGCTACGTTGCAAGCAGCGACATCAAGTATCTGCGCAGACTGGTGGCCACCATCTACCAGGATCGTTTCGATAAGGAGGACGTTGATCAGCTCGAGCACACGATACGCCTGAAAGATTGGCAGCTGTTCCTGGTGTTCTTCACCTTCGCTCACGTGCGCACATTCGTAGTTAAGCGCTGCAAAACATTAATGCCACCAGGTCCAGGCAGCGACAACAGCAAGGCAGCTCCCACGGGATCTATGTGGCTAAGTCTGAAACACCGCCTGGCGGAGACGCCGGCGTTCCAAGGATACGACGTTACCGGCGGATCAAATATGTACAGCGCCCTGGATTACCTGGAGGACCTGGCTAAACGCAAATCTGAAAAGCATGGCAACAACAATTAGACTCACTAACCTGGCGGCTTATCGCGATTACTTTTCCGCGATCGCTACAAGCCACGTCGATATCGCCGGCTTTAAGTGGGGCGAAAAAGAAGTAGTGATGAACGACAACCGTCACGCTACTCCAAATTTTCTGTGGGCGATGCCTTACGATCGCGTTCGATATACTGATCGCTCCAGCGACAACGTGCATAAGATTAAAACTGCACGCGTTGCCTATATGTGCGTAGCCGCCAGTGATAAGTTTGAAGATGAAGACGCCGCCTTTGAGGCAAGCGAACTGATCATCGAAGAGATCCTGGCGAAGATCCTGGTTGACAAACGCGGCGCAGAAGTCGCTGGCGACTGGCAGATGATCATCACCGATATCGCCTCCTGGTCAACGGGGCCAATAGAGAAAGCCATTGGCAGCACCAAGTACATTGGGTGGGAACTATCAATAAACTTCCAGGATCCCACCAGCCTTTTATACAACGCTTCTAAATGGGAATAAGTCATGCCGATATCACTGGTCACAGGAAACATTAACACATTCGGCAACGCCGGTCAGTTCGAAACTGATGTCTCCACGTGGGGATTCTCGGCCATTACCACCGTGCGTAGCAGCGAGCAGGCGTACTCAGGACTGTACAGTTTGAAATACACCGTATTCGATTACCTGGGCTTCTTTAGTGCCTCTTTCAAGATTGCTATGGGGAATTATCCAGGTGTCTCCGGAAAAACCTACCTGGCTAAAGCGCGTGTGCGCGTTAAAACGTCTACGCCTTTCGGTCACGATAACCTGGAGTTTTTCATTTTCACGCTCAACACTCCCGTTACTTTAACCACCGTACGCACCAAAGAGGAAGCTGAAGACACGTGGGTTGAAATAGAATCACGATGGACGCACGGCTCCGGAGGGAACGAAGTTTGGGTAGGCCTTACAGGGGAATATACGATAGGTGAAAACGTGGAAATCGGTGGCGAATGCTACGTCGACAAGTTTGAGATATTTGAATACATCGAGGAAGAGGAACCAGTGGATCCCGAGGATCCAGAT